>NZ_JBQEPA010000010.1:0-195310 GCF_052056495.1 Phyllobacterium sp. 22229 | reverse complement strand
GTGAAAAGGCGCAATGCTTGGCCGCTTCCTGCTGCACGCAGGCAACGCGCCAATCCTGGAATGTCTCCTGTATCGAGCTGAATGATCGCACGCTGGTTGTCGCTATAGCCGGAGCTGAAGTCAGCACTGGTAAAGCGCGATACCCCGGAGCTGCAGCCTGCAGCCAAACCGGCAATCATGAGAATGCTGGCATTCAGTGCCAGCCGCCGTGACGCTTTGTCTAGTACACTCAAACGCATCGCTTATCCCGCCCGTACTCAATACAAGAATATTGAGCCATTAAACCGCGTTAATGTTACTCGACCGTTAAAACGGGCAGAAAATTTGTAAAAGATTCACCAAACCCGTAAAGGGTTGCGCCTGACCTGCGGCAGAACGTCCGTGTCAAAGGGCTGTGGCGACGCCGTCCAGCAGCGGCAAAAAGCGCGCGGGCATCATATCCTCGCGCTCGAAACGGCTTCCGATCTTCGACAGGCGCGACACCACCTGCTTGCCGTCAACCGGACCGATCGGGGCAATCATGACCCCGTTCGATGACAGAAGCTCGACGAACTGGCGCGGCATGCTTTCAAAAGCGGCCCAGACGACAATGCGGTCAAACGGTCCGTCATGGGTCAGGCCAAGCTTGCCATCGGCGTGCTTGATGAAGATATTTTCGATCTTCAATGTCTGGTGGCGCTGTTGGGCAAGTTCAACCAGAGTGCGATAACGCTCGATGGACAGAACCCGTCCGGCAAGCCTGGCCATGATGGCGGCGGTAAATCCGGTACCCGTGCCGATTTCCAGAACCCGGTGCGCCGGCTCAAGATCGAGTGCCTTGATCAGCCGCGCCTGCAGGTCGAGCCCTTCCATGAACTCACCGCATTCGATCGGCAGCATCCGGTCGCCATAGGCCAGCGTTCCCAGGTTGCCGGAAACAAAGGCCATGCGCGACGTGGCTTCAAAGGCCGCCATAAGCCGCTGGTCCGACAACCCCAAAGACCGCATCCGCAGGACGAAGGCGGCAAAGCCCTCCCGTTCTGAAAGCGCAGGCTTCATGCGAACGCATCCTCCAAGGTCTGGCGCATCTCGTGTGCGGTCAAATCGAGCTGCAGCGGCGTCACGGAGATGTAGTTTTTGCGGATGGCCGCAACATCGCTGTCTTCCGCCGGTTCATCCTTGCCGCGGCCGTAGCGCAGCCAGTAATACGGCAGGCCGCGTCCATCCTGCCGCTCTTCAATGGTCAATCCATGGGAGAGCTTGCCCTGTGCCGTCACGCGGACGCCGGCCAGTTCGCCGCCGCTGCAGCTGGGGAAATTCACATTGAGAAGCACGCCTTTGGCCAGCGTGACGCCCAGAAGCTTTTTCAGGAGCGCCGGTGCCCGCTGTTCAACAATGTCCCATGGCAGGACGCGTGTCCCGCCATCCAGATTGTATTCCTGCGACAGGGCAATGGAGTTGATGCCGAGGAGCGTGCCTTCGATGGCCGCAGCGATGGTGCCGGAATAGGTGACATCATCGGCCGTGTTCGAGCCGGAATTGACCCCGGACAGGATCAGGTCAGGCGGCTCTGGCATCAGATGCTTGACGCCCATGATCACGCAGTCCGTCGGCGTACCGCGAACGGCGTAGTGCCGGTCATCGATCTGGCGCAGACGCAGCGGCGTCGACAGCGTCAGCGAATGAGCCAGGCCGCTCTGGTCGGTTTCGGGTGCGATCACCCAGACATCGTCGGAAAGCTGGCGGGCGATACGTTCCAGAACAGCCAGACCTTCCGCATGAATACCATCATCGTTGGTCAGCAGAATGCGCATCGCCCTCTCCTATGCAGCTTTTTCGATTCGTTTCAGTCCACCCATGTAAGGCACAAGTGCTTCAGGAACTGTGACGCTGCCGTCCTCGTTCTGATAATTTTCGACAACAGCGATCAGTGCGCGTCCGACGGCAGTGCCGGAACCGTTAAGCGTATGGACGAAACGCGTCGATTTCTCGCCTTCCGGCCGGTAGCGCGCATTCATGCGGCGTGCCTGGAAATCACCGCAGACGGAGCAGCTGGAGATTTCGCGATAGGCCTTCTGGCCAGGAAGCCAGACTTCCAGATCGTAGGTTTTCTGCGCGCCAAAGCCCATGTCGCCCGTGCACAGCGTCATCGTGCGGAACGACAGGTCGAGGCGCTTCAGCACTTCCTCGGCGCAGGCCGTCATGCGCTCATGCTCGGCAATGGAACCCTCGGCATCCGTCACCGACACCAGCTCGACCTTCATGAACTGGTGCTGACGCAGCATGCCGCGCGTGTCGCGGCCGGCAGAACCGGCCTCCGAGCGGAAGCAGGCCGTCAGTGCCGTCATCCGGATCGGCAGATCGCGAATGTCGAGGATTTCTTCGCGCACCAGATTGGTCAGCGGCACCTCGGCTGTCGGAATGAGATAGCGGCCATCGCCTGTCTTGAAGAGATCCTCTTCGAACTTCGGCAACTGCCCCGTGCCGTAAAGCACGTCGGCATTGACCAGAAGCGGCGGATTGACCTCGGTATAGCCATGCTCGGTCGTGTGCAGATCGATCATGAACTGACCAAGCGCACGCTCCAGCCGTGCCAGCTGGCTCTTCAGGACGGTGAAGCGGCTACCGGACAGCTTTGCTGCACGCTCAAAATCCATGTAGCCGAGGTTTTCACCAATCTCGAAATGCTCCTTGGGCTCAAAGGAGAAGTTCTTGAGATGACCGACACGGCGCGTCTCGACATTGCCGCTCTCATCCTTGCCAACCGGAACATTGTCGAGCGGCAGGTTGGGAAGCACCGCCAGCGCATCGTTCAATGCGCGGTCGAGCTGACGCTCTTCTTCCTCGGCACTCTGCAGGAACACCTTGATCTCGGCGACTTCGGCCTTCAGACGGTCGGCCGTGGCCTGGTCCTTGGCGCCCATGGCCTTGCCGATCTCCTTGGAGGCGGCATTGCGGCGTTCCTGTGCATCCTGCAATTTGGCAATATGCTGGCGGCGCTTCTCATCCAGCTCGATCAGGCGGGACGACTGCGGCTCGACGCTCCGTTTCGCCAAAGCTGCGTCAAGCGCCTGAGGATTCTCGCGGATCCATTTGATGTCGAGCATGGTAATAAAGCCGTCTTGAAGTGTTCGTTGGATTGAGGACGTGATTGTCCGGCGAAAGCTGGAACTGCGTCAGGACGAGATATCGCTATCGCTGGACCCTGATTGTGCTTCGGCTTCAGCTGCCTCACGCTTTTTCTCGATCAGACGCGCCATCCAGATGGAAACCTCGTAGAGAAGGATCGTCGGGAGCGCAAGACCGATTTGGCTGAGGGGGTCGGGCGGGGTGATCACCGCCGCGACGATAAAGGCAATGACGATGGCATATTTGCGCTTCGACCGCAGGCCTTCATAGCTGACAAGCCCCACCCGTGCGAGCAGCGATGTCACCACCGGCAACTGGAACACCAGGCCAAACGCGAAAATCAGCGTCATGATCAGGCTCAGATATTCCGAAACCTTGGGCAGAAGCGAAATCTGCACTTCCCCGGCGCCGCCTGTCTGCTGCATGGCAAGGAAGAACCACATCACCATGGGGGTGAAGAAGAAGAACACCAGCGCGCCGCCCATCAGGAACAGCACCGGCGATGCGATCAGGAATGGCAGAAATGCCATCCGTTCATTCTTGTACAGGCCCGGCGCGACAAACTTGTAAATCTGCGAGGCAATGACCGGAAAGGCCAGAACAATGCCGCCGAACATGGCGATCTTGACCTGCGTGAAGAAAAACTCCTGCGGGGCGGTATAGATCAATTGCGCCTTTGCCGGATCAAAGCCGGCCCAGGACACGGCCCACTGGTACGGGATGACCAGAACATTGAACAGCTGCCGGCCAAAATGGAAGCAGATCAGGAAAGCCACGAAAAATGCCACCAGTGCCCAGATCAGACGGCGGCGCAATTCGATGAGATGTTCGATCAGCGGGGCCGAGCTCTTATCAATGTCGTCGTCGGTCTTGCTCAAGATTTTGTCCCCGTATCGCCAGCTTTGGCCTTGGCACGCGGCTTGGCCGTTCTTTTCGCTGGTGCAGTCTGTGCAGGCGTTTCTGCCGGTGTTTTGGCAGCAGATGACCTGGCCGCAACTTTGGCAGGCGCGGCGGCCTTGGCCGCTGCCCTGGCCGGTGCCGCCTTCCCGGATACGGCGGCGGAAGCCGGTGTTTCAGCCGCGGCCTTGGGCTTGCTGGCCCTGCGGGCTTTCTTCGGCGCTGCGGCCGTCATCAAGGGCGCGACGGGCTCCATCGTCTGCGGCTGCAGCTGCGTCGCGCCGGGAGCAGACGGATCGGGTACGGCAATATTGGTCTTGCCAGCCGTGCCATCGTCTTTCAGAGATGAGCGGATTTCTTCGCCAATCGTGCGGACGGGATCAAAAACCTTGCGGATATCGTTGCGCGGATCGAGGCTCTTGGCATCGTTGATGATATCGCGCACATCATCAAGCTCCGCCTCTTTGAGGGCTTCATCGAATTGCCGCCGGAATTCACCTGCAGTCGCACGAAACTTCGCCGTCGCCTTGCCAAAGGCGCGCAGCATTTTCGGCAAATCTTTTGGCCCGACCACCACGATCACCACGATCACGATCACCAGGATTTCCGACCAACCAACATCAAACATTCATCATGCTCCGGCCGCAGCGAGGCAGCAAAGCCCCGCGCAGGAAAAAACTATATCAAGCCGCTCAGGACTTCGTTGTCTTTTCCTTAACGGAATTCACCGGCTGGTTCGGCTGGTTGTCGATCGTCTTGGAATTGTCAGCCGTATCATCATCGGCCATGCCGCTCTTGAAGTTCTTGATGCCCTTGGCAACGTCACCCATCAGTTCGGGAATCTTGCCGCGGCCAAAAACCAGAAGCACGATCGCCAGGACGATCAGCCAGTGCCAGATTGAAAAACTACCCATTTTACCCTCGCATTCGCTCAACAGTTTGAGCTCATCTATGCCTTTTCCCCGTGCTTTTCAAACACAAGTGCATATTGTTGTTTCACATTCATGTAAGTTCGGCGCAAGTGCGAATTGAAATCTTCAGCACGAATTTTCCGAACCGGCATCTCCTGCGCCACCATTGCGCACAAATATGGCAAATAAAAATTCAATCGTGTTCGACACGCGGTGTCAAAAGCCCGAGTTCTTCCAGATCGATATCGGTCAACGGATCTTCGTCCTCGGTCAGCTCATCGGGATCGTTGACCGGAATGGGAATGGCAAAATTGGCAGGCATGCGCGCGGACAACAGTCCGGCACCGCGCAATTCGTCGATACCCGGCAGATCACGCACTTCCTGCAGGCCGAAATGATCGAGGAACGAGGATGTCGTGCCATAGGTGATCGGCCGCCCCGGCGTGCGCCGGCGCCCGCGGAATTTGATCCAGCCCGTCTCCATCAGCACATCGAGCGTGCCCTTTGACGTCTCGACGCCGCGAATGTCTTCAAGCTCGGCCCGCGTCACCGGCTGGTGATAGGCAATCACCGCGAGAACTTCGAGCGCGGCCCGGGACAGTTTCTTCTGCTGCACCGCCTCGCGGTTCATCAGGAAGGCAAGATCGGCGGCGGTGCGGAAGGCCCATGCGCCGCCAACCTGCAAAAGGTTGATGCCGCGCTTGGAATACACTGACTGCAGCTCGCCAAGCAGGGCCGGAACGTCGATCCCCGACGGCAGCCGCTCCTCCAGCGCCCGCACCGTCACCGGTTCGGCTGAGGCAAACAGGATGGCCTCGGCCATGCGCAGTGCATCGGATACGGAGATCGTCGACTTCCAGTCGGCCTCGCGGCTGTCGTTTTCATCATTGTCGGGCTGGATATGCAGGGGACCGGTTTCAGCCATTGACCACGTCCCTCATCGTCGTCAGCTGCGGCTGATCGGTCTTTTCCACTGGTCTTGGCGGCCGGTCCCGCAGGAAAATCGGCTTGAATGCGCCGGTCTGCTGGATTTCCATATGCCCTTCCCGCACCATTTCAAGGCTGGCGGCAAAGGAACTGGCAAGCACGGTGGCGCGTTCAGCCGGCGACGCGATGAAGTCGAGGAGGTATTGATCCAGCGCCGTCCAGTCCTTCATCTCGCCGACAAGGCGCATGAGAATGGTGCGTGCTTCCTTCAGTGACCAGACGCTGCGGCGGGCGATCTGTACATGGGAAATCGCCTGCTTCTGCCGCTGCGAGGCATAGGCGGTCAGGAGTTCGTACAGCGTTGCCGAATAGATGTTGGTCTGGTCGACAATGACGGCTTCCGGCATACCGCGCGCAAAGATATCGCGGCCAAGGCGGTTGCGGTTGACCAGCTTCGTGGCCGCATCGCGCATGGCTTCCAGCCGCTTCAGACGGAATTGCAGCGTCGCCGCCAGCTCCTCGCCGCTCTCGCCTTCATCGCCGGGGGTCTTCGGGATCAGCAGTTTGGACTTGAGGTAGGTCAGCCAGGCGGCCATGACCAGATAGTCGGCGGCAAGCTCCAGCCGCAAAGCCTGGGCCTGCCGGATGAAGATCAGATACTGTTCGACAAGGGCAAGCACCGAAATGCGGGCGAGATCGACGCGCTGGTTGCGGGCCAGATGCAGAAGCAGATCGAGCGGGCCTTCAAAACCCTTGATGTCGATCAGAAGCGATGGCTCGCTGACACCACGATCGGATGCACTTTCCCACAGCGCCTCCATGGGCGCCGCAGTCTTGCCATTGGTCTTTTGCTCCGTCGCCGTCAAATCTCTCTCGCTCTATGCCACCGCTTCGAAGAAACGCTGGAATTCTTCCCGGATTTCCGCTTCATCCGAAGCATCCGGCTTTCTCGCATATTGGATTGCCCGCTGGGCCCGCTCCAGCGCCTTGCCGTTCAGCTCGGGCGTGCAGGAAGCAACGGCCGTCATCTGTTCCATAATGCCGTGGCAGTGAAGCACGATATCGAGGCCCGCCGCAAAGATTGCTTTGGTCCGGTCGAAATAATCCCCAGAAAGTGCATTCATCGACACATCGTCGCTCATCAGCAGCCCGTCAAAGCCGATATGGCCGCGAATGATCTCCTCCACGACCTTGCCGGATGTCGTCGCCGGATGCTTCGGATCGATGGCCGAGAAGATGACATGGGCGCTCATCGCCATGGGCAGATGCGCCAGAGCCCGGAACGGAGCAAAATCATGTTCGGCCAATTCGTCGAGCGGTGTTGTCACGGTCGGCAATTCGTGATGGGTGTCGGCAAATGCGCGGCCATGGCCGGGAATATGCTTCATCACGGGCAGCATGCCGCCCGCCAGAAGGCCTTCCGCCGCCGCCCTGCCCATCGCCGTGACGATTTCCGGGTGGTTGCCATAGGCGCGGCTGCCGATGACCTCGTTGGCCCCCTCAACCGGAACATCGAGAACCGGAAGACAATCGACATTGACGCCGAGTTTCATGAGATCGAACGCGTGAAGGCGCGACAGCAGCCAGGCGGCGCGCAATCCCGCCTCTTCATCCTGCTTGAACAACGCGCCCAGCGCGGAACCGGCGGGATAATTGGGCGCCAGCGGCGGGCGCAGGCGCTGCACCCGCCCGCCTTCCTGATCGATCAGCACCGGGGCTTCGTCGCGCCGCACCAGATCACGCAGATGCGCGGTCAAATCCTCGACCTGCGCCGCTTCGCCGACATTGCGGGCAAACAAGATGAAACCCCACGGGCGTTCATCGCGGAAGAACGCGATTTCGTCAGGGGTCAGCTTCAGACCGGACGTGCCGGCAATCCATGCTTTTGATTCGCTCATGGGTAAAGTCTACTGCGTTGATGCGAAAAAGGAAAAGGCGGCCATTGGCCGCCTTTGCCGGATTATCGGATTGCGGATCACTGAGTGACGAAGCAGCTGCCGCCCGCTGACTTGAATTTGGTGCAGAGATTGACGGCAGCATCCTTGGTACCGGCCGGGATACGCACACGGTAGAACGTACCCTTGCCGGCAATTTCTGCCTGCTTGATATCGACACCGCGACCGGCGATCACACCGGGATAGCGCTGGGCGAGCGAAGCATAGGTCTTCTGCGCGCCTTCCGCCGTCGGCTGCGAAGCCACCTGGATCAGATAGGTGCCCGGCGCCACGGCCGAAGCAACCTGCTGCTGCGGCTGACCGGCCGGCTTTTGCGGCGCAACGCGATCAACAACGTTGAGGGGCTGTTCAGCCGGACGGGAGTCGACAATCGGGACATTCTTCGGCGCAACGGAGGCAACAGTCTCTGCCGTGATCTTCTTGGTTTCAACTGTCTTGGCCGGAAGCTTGCCGGTTGCCGGAGCCTGCGGCTTGGCAACCAGGGGCTCAACTGCCGGTTTTGGCGTTGCAGGATTGCTGGCTGCCGCAAGCGAGCCGATCTGATCATTGCCGTCAGGCATTGCGCTGACCGGAGCCGGAGCTGCCGGTGCCGGACGCGCCATAGGCGCGGCGGCAGGGCCCGAGGCAACGGGATCGGCAGCCTGCGGAATGGCCGCAACCATCGTACCATCGGGCTTCACCACCATGGTCTGAACCTTGCGCGGTGCGATGGCATCGTTCGGCTGGGCCTGCTGTTCGCTCGAAGCCATGTTGGCCGCTGCGGGATCGACCCTCTCCTCGGCCTTGGTTCCGGCAATATCCTCATCCGTATCGGCAGTCAGATCGACCGGTTTTTCCTGGGTCGTTACAAGCTGCTGCTGCTTTGGCGGAGATGTATCCGCGGTGGCACCCTTTTCATAAACGATCTTATCCTGAGCGGGCGCCGTCGTGTTCGCCGTGGTTTCCGGCTGAACCTTGATTGGGGTTTTGTCGGCCATGATCACCACGGGCGCACCGCCCGATCCGCTGGTCCATTTGTAGGCAACGGCACCGGACACCGCGAGGAGAACGGCCGCCGCTACGGCGCCGGGTACAACGAAGCTGCGCTTGCGGCTCACTGGCTGGGCATAGGTGGTCGCCGCCATGCCGACATTGTCGCGTTTTGGATCGTAGCCAAAATCCATGTCGTCTTCGGGACCGTTGCTGTAGCTGTTGGCAACCGGACGGGACTGATGCGCGCTGGCAGCAGCCACGCCGACAGCCGCTACTGCGGCAACACCGGCTCCGGCAGCCGCATAGCTTGCCGGGGTATAATGCCCCTGTTCAGCCTCATTGCCGAAGACATCGGCAAAGATATCGGCATATTCATCCTTGGCGGCAGGCGCCGGCTGCTGCGGCTCTTCCTGCGGCGCCGCATGGGCAGCGCGGGAATCGTCCGCCTCGATCGAGCCGAAGACTTCAGAAAATTCAGTTTCAAGCTCGCCCAGGCCATTGTGCTGCGGAACATCGTCTTCGTAATGCACTTCAGGCAGATCAAGCGATTCCGTGTACTCGACCCGGTTCTCCGTCACCGCAACGGTGTGGACATCGGGCGCAGAGGAGATCGATGATGCGGCCCGGTCGAGTTCATCCGCATAATCGCTCAAATCCTGCGGTTCCGGCAGATGATGGGTCTCAGCGGCAGCCGATGGCGCAGCTGGAGCGGGCTCCGGCTCACGAACCGCCGCATAGGAATGTGCGGGGCTCTGGTAACGGGGCAATTCAGCCTCCGGCGCATGCGCCACGGCCGTCTCATCTTCAACGTCCAGCGGCACTTCGAAATCGTCGAAGGCGGCCATCAGCTCTTCCGTGTCGAAGTCCTCAAGCGGATCGCCCTGAACCGCTGCGGTGCTTTCGTGCACTGGCGCCGGCTCGTAGGCTGGTGATGCCGGGACAGGCGCTGCCTGATAGGCGGCTGGTTCCGGCGCATAGGCCGGTTTCGCCTCGGCGACCGGCTGGGCCACGGACGGCGCATAGGAGGTTGCGCGGCTGATAATGGGAGCAGCTTCGGTGCGGCCGATGACGGGCGCCTGCGAACCATATCCCCAGGACGCATTGGCCGAGCGCTGAACCACGGGCTTCGCCGAACCGGCAAGAAGCGTCTCAAGTTCATCTTCAAGGCTTAAGGACGGCGCGGCAACGACCGTGCGCTCCGGCTGCACCGGTTCGGGTGAAAAATGGACCGGCTCCTGCCCCTCGCCCGCCTCGCCGTCGGCATAAACTGCTTCCGGCTCATAATCGGCGTAATCGGGTTCCTCATAGATCGCCACCGGCTCGGAAACCACCTGACGAACAGGTTCGGCCGCGGCGTGCGAATGAGCATGATCCTCATTCGACATCAATTCCCGCTCCACCGCATCCTGAAGATCGAAGTGGGCAAACTGATCCGTTTCAGCATGACTGTGCGCGGGCGCCGGGGCTGCCGCTGGAGCGGCAACCTGAGGATGTTCCTCAAAATCGCCCATGAGCTCGCGCTCCAGATCCATGGCAAGATCCTCGCCAGATCCGGTTGCCGCATGCTCCTCTTCGACGGGCGTTCCCATGATACGGGAAAGCTCCATCAGAGGATCGTCGTTACCGAATCGCGAATCATCCTGCCGGTGAGAACGCTGAAGATAGTTGTCCGCCATGGCGTTAATCCTGTACTCTCAACTATGGACGTCAAAAGACGTCACGCATTGGCCATACCAGCGCAATGTGGGCAAAAGTTGACAGGATTTCCGCGCCTTTCAGCGCATTTCGGTTGGGGCGTCCGCACCAATGATAGACAATCCGGACGCCAAAACCTTAGAAACAACCTGCACCAGCCCTAGCCTGGCTTGGGACAAGTTTGGATCGTTAACCTTAATAAAACGTAAGTCCGCGTTTTCGGTTCCCTTATTCCACTGCGCGTGCAGCGAACTTGCCAGGTCGTAGAGGTAGAAAGCAAGCCGGTGCGGCTCTTGATGGACGGCCGCCGTTTCAATCAAACGCGGGTATTCAGCAAGCTTGCGGATGAGCGCAATTTCGCTTTCATCCGTCAGCAAACCGAAGTGCTGGGCACTGGCCGCCAGTGATTCTTCACCCAGTCCAAGCTGTTCGATCGCCTGCCGGAACACGGAATGGCACCGCGCGGATGCATATTGGACGTAGAAGACCGGGTTGTCCTTGGAATGCTCGGTGACCTTGGCAAAATCGAAATCCAGCGGCGCATCGTTCTTCCGGTACAGCATCATGAACCGGACGGGATCGCGCCCGACTTCTTCCACCACGTCGCGCAGCGTGACGAACTCGCCCGAGCGTTTCGACATGCGCACCGGCTCGCCATTGCGATAAAGCTTGACGAGCTGGCAGATGAGAACCGTCAGCTTGGCCGTACCGCCGGATACGGCGCGCGCCAGCGATTCCAGCCGCTTGACGTATCCGCCGTGATCCGCGCCCAGCACATAGATCATTTCATCGAAATGCCGGTCATACTTGTCCTTGAAATAGGCAACGTCGGCGGCAAAATAGGTGAACTGGCCGTCGGACTTCACCAAAGGCCGGTCGATGTCATCCCCCACATCGGTCGAACGGAACAGGGTCTGCTCGCGATCTTCCCAATCCTCCGGCAGCTGGCCCTTGGGCGGCGGCAGCTTGCCCTTGTACACGTGCCCCTTCAGCGTCAAGTCATTGATCGCCGACCGGATCTGCTTGGCATTGTCCGCATGCAGTGTCCGTTCGGAGAAAAACACGTCGTGATGCACGTTGAGCGAGGCAAGATCGTCGCGGATCATCGCCATCATGGCATCGATGGTCCGGTCCTTGATGATCGCAATGGCTTCCTCTTCCGGCATCGCCAGAAGCTTGGTGCCGTAGTCGGCGGCAAGCGCCTGCCCGACCGGAACAAGATAATCGCCGGGATAAAGACCGGCCGGAATCTCGCCGATATGCTCGCCCAGCGCTTCGCGGTAACGCAGCATCACCGAATTGGCGAGCACATCGATCTGCGCGCCCGCATCGTTGATATAATATTCCTTGGTCACATCGTAACCGGCGAAGGACAGGAGATTGGCCAGCGCATCGCCGACAACGGCGCCCCGGCAATGCCCCACATGCATCGGCCCGGTCGGATTGGCCGAAACGAACTCGACATTGACCCTATGGCCATAGCCCAGCTTCGACCGGCCGTAATCGAGACCGGCGCCCAGCATGCCCGCCAGCTGCCCGTGCCAGTATGTATCTTTCAAGCGCAGGTTGATAAAACCTGGTCCGGCAACGTCGACCGAGCCGACATCCGGGTCATTTTTCAGCGCATCGCCGATCTTTATCGCCAGTTCGCGCGGGTTTTGGCCGACAGCTTTCGACAGAACCATCGCGGCATTCGTTGCGATATCACCGTGGCTCGGATCGCGCGGCGGCTCGACACCAACACGGGACAGATCCACTTCGGCGCCATCAATGGTTTTCAATTCAAGCGCTTGCAGGGCTTTTTTAATCCGCGCATCGAAATCGGCGAAGATGTTCATGACGTTATACTCGATCGGGTTTTTCACGTTGGTGCGGTCATATGACCGCGATTGGCCCTTCGCTTAAGCCAATTCGGGCGTATGGTCAAACAAGCGGCGATGCTCGCGCACAGCATAAGTGTCGGTCATGCCCGCCAGAAAATCCGCGACCAGCCGCGCGCGCGGCGCCAAACCGTCCTGTTTCGGCCCCTCGCGCCAGCCTTCCGGCATCATCTGCTCGTCAGCCATGTAGGCATCGAACAGATCCCGCACGATCTGATCCGCGGACTTCCTGATGCGGATGACGCTGTCATGGAAATAGAGATTTTTATAAAGGAACGATTTGAGCAGCTTTTCCTTGTCCCGCATGGCAGCGGAAAACCCGATCAGCATACGTCCGGCATTGTGAATATCGTCCACGCATTGCGGTTGCAGCGCCTCGATATTGGTCTGCGCCGTGAGGATCACGTCTTCGACCATGAGAGTGATCTGCCGCCGCACGATTTCATGCGCCGTGCGCACTTCATCCAGCCCAGGGTATTTCTGCCTTACGCCGCGCAGGATGTCGCCCGTCAGCGGGACATCCTCCAGCGCCTCCAGCGACAAGAGCCCGGAACGCAGGCCATCATCGATGTCATGCGCGTTGTAGGCGATGTCATCGGCAATCGCCGCACACTGCGCTTCGAGCGAGGCAAAACGGTTGAGTTCGAGATCGTGCTGGCTGTTATATTCGAGAATGGCCGCAGGCACGGGATGCTTCAGCCCATTTCCATCCGCCCCTGTCAGCGGACCGTTGTGCTTCACCAGTCCTTCAAGCGTCTCCCATGTCAGGTTCAGCCCGTCAAACTCCGCATAGCGCCGTTCAAGGCTGGTGACGATACGCAGTGACTGGGCATTGTGGTCAAATCCGCCAAAATCCTTCATTTTTTCATTGAGTGCGTCCTCGCCCGTATGGCCGAACGGCGTGTGGCCAAAGTCGTGCACCAAGGCGATCGCCTCGGCCAGATCTTCATCGAGCCGCATCGACCGTGCCAATGCCCGGGCAATCTGCGCCACTTCGATCGTGTGGGTCAGCCGGGTGCGGTAGTGATCCCCCTCATGGGCGATGAACACCTGTGTCTTGTGCTTCAGGCGCCGAAAGGCGGTGGAATGGATGATACGGTCGCGATCACGCTGGAAAACCGTGCGCGTCGGACTCTCGTTTTCCGGAACAAGGCGGCCGCGACTGCTCTGCGGATCGCAGGCATAGGGCGCCCTCTCCCGGTATCCGAAGCCAATTCCCTGCATCGACATGATTGAATTGAATGCCTTTCCACTTTGCGGCCGCGCCGGTCGTTGACTTCGCGGTCGCCAATTCTTAGCTATGGTGTATGATGAATGGCAAGGTGTGACATGACAATGTCAACTTAAGCCAAAGCGCTGAGACCTTGGTTCGCCCCTGGAGCGTGAAGAAATGAGCGATGCAATGAATGTTTCCGTATCCGATGCTGCTGCCAAGCGCATTTCGGCAATTCTGAAATCCGATCCTGAGAAGACTGCCTTGCGCATTTCCGTCGAAGGCGGCGGCTGCTCGGGCTTTTCCTACAAATATGATCTCGTCGATGCCCAGGACGCCGATGACATCGTCATTGAGAAACTCGGCGCAAAGGTGCTGATCGATTCGATATCCCTGCCCTATATTGGCGGCTCGGAAATCGATTTCGTCGATGACCTGATGGGACAGTCATTCCAGATCCGCAATCCCAACGCCACGTCCTCCTGCGGCTGCGGCACCAGTTTTTCCGTCTGACCGGCGTTTCAGATTTCGCGCAATCAAAAACTAGCAAAGTCGTTGTTTCCCATGAAAATTGTCACCTGGAACATCAATGGTGTGAAAGCGCGGATCGAAGTTCTGACGGCATGGCTGCAGGAATCCAACCCGGACATCGTCTGCCTGCAGGAAATCAAGTCCGTCGACGAGCAGTTTCCGCGGGCCGAGATTGAAGCTCTTGGCTATCACGTCGAAACCCATGGCCAGAAGGGTTTCAACGGCGTTGCCATCCTGTCGAAGAAGAGCCCCGACGAGGTAATCCGGGGACTGCCCGGCGAGGACAGCGACGAGCAATCGCGCTTCATTGAAGCGGTATTTTCGACGGAAACCGGCGCCATTCGCGTTGTTTCGCTGTATCTGCCCAACGGCAACCCCATCGATACGGAAAAATTCCCCTACAAGCTGCGCTGGATGGAGCGCATGGAACGCTGGGCGGAAGACCGGCTTGCGCTGGAGGAACCGCTGATACTGGCGGGCGACTATAACGTCATTGCCCAACCGAAGGATGCCAAACACCCCGAGGCATGGCTGAATGATGCGCTGTTCCAGCCGGAATCGCGCCAGGCATTGCGCCGGCTGGAAAATCTCGGATTTACCGATGCGACACGTTCCGTCACGGACGAGGCCGGGACATACACATTCTGGGATTATCAGGCTGGCGCCTGGCAGAAGAACAACGGCATCCGCATTGACTACCTGATGCTGTCGCCGGAAGCCGCCAACCGCCTTGCATCAGCCAGCATCGAAAAACATGTCCGCGCCTGGGAAAAACCTTCGGATCACGTGCCTGTCGCAATCGCCCTTACATGATGTGCAGCTAAGGCCCCTCTCGGGCCAGCGCTTGCCGATCAGAAGTCGCCGGTTTTGATGATGTCTTCGGCAAGCACGATGGCTGTCCGGCGGTCGGCTTCGTTGGCAATGGAAAACGCCTGTTCCTGAATATCGCCGATCCACACGCGATCCTGTTTTGACGCCCGCTCGAATGCGGCGGTCATCATGGCCAGGCCGCGCACGGTCTTTCCGGCCTGGAACAGCAGGTTGCCCAGCATGGCCTGCGCGCCGGCATGGCCCTTCTGGGCCGACAGGCGGAACCAACGGGCCGCCTGGTTGGGATTGGGCTGGCCGCCCTCACCCTTCATCAGCATCTTGCCGAGTTCAAACTGTGCGTCGGAGTCACCGAAATTGGAGGCGGCCTGCAGATAGAGATCGCGCGCTGCGCTCGGATTGGACTTGATCGGCGAATTCGGGATGCCGCGTTTGACATAACCGGCGAGAGCGACAAGCGCATCGGCAACATAACTCTCGTTCTGCGTGCCCTGTTCGGCACCCTCATGCACGACCTGCTCGAACATCTTGTAGGCTTCGTAGTCGTCTTCCTTGACGCCGTCGCCATCCGCATACATGCGGCCGAGCTTCCAGTTGGCGCCCTGATGGCCTTTCTCCGCGGCAAATCTCAATGCCTTGACGGCTTCATCCTTGTCGCCCTTCTTGTAAGCGGAAAATCCGAATTTGAAGAGGGCAAAAGGACTGGAATCCTCATTCATCTCATTGCTGGTGTCGAACGCGTGGCACGGCAGCGTCATGACACTCAAAGCAAGCCCGATCCCGAAAAACGGAGCTGCGAAGCGATCAACAATGAGCATGGCAATACACTTCCTTTGCCCGGACCGGATGCGTCGCAGCTTCGCTGCGCCCGGCACCCCCTGTCAGGACCCGATTGACGGCGGCACCGGCGAAAACGCCGCCTGCCGCCCCATTTTGAGCGCACAACTTTTGCGCTGTGGATGTTGTTGAGAATGAATATGACGCATCATTCCAGCGATCGTTTGACCGCTTTCCGGCAATAGTACGGCCAGAGATCAGGGAATGGGATGTGCCTGGAAAAGTGGAATCACCGGGGGAGCGCGTCAGTTCCGACATCGCATAAAGGCTGTTGATGTAAGCCAGTAAGATCGGTTTTGCGTCCATCATTGCCCCGGGCGGAACATCGGCACCATTGCACGACATTTCTTCAACCACTTATCGGTCGCCGCCCTATCGAGGTGCTCCGGGTTTGTGGCGCAAAATGGGCAAAATGGCCCCTTGCCTCCGCCTCGCAGATCATCGCTCAGAAGTGTTGCTGAATCGTCACAAAACGTAATGGAGAAACTCTTACTTTCGGAGCGCCGGCATTGCAGTGCACAACAAACCAACGTCCAAATACTGAAAAAGCCCGGTACGAATACCGGGCTTTTCTGTTTGATCCTGACCGGATCAGAACTTCATCTTGCCGGAAAGCGATACGGCGGTGACGAGATCATTGCCGAAGTCATAGGTGGCATCGGTACCGCAGGGCACATTGCCCGTGCACTTTGTCGGGCCGTAAGAGCCGGACTTGAGGATACCGATGGCACCGCCAAGGCGAACTTCAACATTCTTGTTCGGCGAGTATGCGAGACCGCCCGAGAGGAGGTACGTATCTGTCTGGGTGGTCAGGCCGGTTGTCGTGCCCTTGTCCCAGCTGACCTGAAGCTGACCGCTCCACTGATCGTTGAACTTGTGACCGACACCACCTGTCACTGTCCAGCCGTCCTGGAACATCAGATCAAGCGATGTTGCGCGTGCCGGAGAGGATGGTCCGCAGGCAACCTTGCCCTTAGTCGAGGTCGGGCAGAAGGCGATGACGTCGAGCACGCTCCAGTCAACCCACTTGACCGAGCCATAAGCCAGCCAGTTCGGTGCAATACCGGTCTGCAGCTTGAATTCGATGGATTGCGGCATTTCGGCAGTGCCGTAAACGTCGGTGATCCGGCCGGAAAGCGGATTGGTGGGTGTCTTGGGGAGCTGGGTAAGATCAAGCGTACCGCCAACTTCGCCGAGATCGACCGCCGCGTTGTACATCAGGCTGGCGCGGAAGGCGATTTCAGGGATTTCATAAGCGGCACCAACGCGCCAGCCTACACCGTCCGCACTCAGGTTCAGCCTGCCGGTGCCATCCAGAGCACCGTGCGTCAGCAACGGTACAAAACCGTTCACCATGCGTGTCTTGAAGCCTTCGAGCTCCTGATAGGAAACGCCGCCGATGATGCGCAGCGAACCCTTGTCCGTAACGTGGAACTTGTAGGAGCAGGTCAGGCCCCAGTCATCCGAGGAAATCTTGGTTTCGATGTTCTGGTTGTCGCCAGCCCAATTGGAACCGGGCTTGGTGTGAACGCCCCAAGGCTGGCTGTACGAGCCCAGGCAGTCCAGATCCGGTGTGATGCCGACCTTCGCGCCAAACTTGTAAACGGAATAATCCGGCGTTTCACTCGTCGAGGACTTCTTGAAGTTCTCGTTGCCATCGGCGGGATTCGTATCCTTGGCGTTCTTGATCTTGCGGTCAGGCATGACGTAGATCACGCCACCTTCGGTCACAAAACGCTCTTCACTAAAGAGGAGATCCCAGTTGTAGCCACCGCGCTCAAGCCCCCCCGCTTGTGCAGCAGTAGCAACACTTGCCAAAAGAAGCGCGCTGCCGACGATTGTGGAAATAGTCTTAGTCATTAAGTCCTCCCCGAGACCTGAAAACCTCTGAACCCGCGATCAAAGTTCAGCAAAATTGTTACCAATACGTAATAGGTAACAAAGCGGGCGAATCGTGCAACTTGTTTGCGAACAGGCTTTTGGCTGGGGTCGAGATGCAAATTTTCAAAACATGGAAATTTTGCGATTTTTAGCCCGCATTTGCCCGATTTTTTGCGCATCAGACCATCGTCTAAGGCCTGAAACAGCTGGTTTTCAGTGAAAAAACAGGAATGTTGCTCAAATGCAACGGCGGCCAAAAATGACCGAAATGGGGCGAATGACTGTCGAAAATGGGGTGTGCTCCCCCGTCATTCAAGGGAAGCACAGAATAATTCAATCAAATTGAGAATCAATTAGCCCAAAATGATTAGTTCGATCAGCCGGCTTCGCTGACGCGGCGAATGGCCGTTTCGATCTTTTCGATGGCTGCCTGCAGTTCCACCAGCCGTTCGCGTTCAGCCTCGACAATTTCCGGCTTTGCGTTGGCAACAAATTTTTCATTGCCGAGCTTCTTGCCGATCTTGTCGATTTCGTCGTTGATTTTCCCGGCTTCCTTGCCAAGCCGGGCGACTTCCGCCTTCACGTCGATCAGGCTGCCAAGCGGCAGGCAGGCGGTTGCTTCGCCAATGACAAACTGGGCCGATCCCTTGGGGGCTTCATCGGCGCGTTCGATCGTTTCGACACGTGCGCGCCATTTGATCGAAGCTTCATGGCGGGCCAGGCGTTCGCTGGTCACATCGCCTGCGCCGACGACCACCAGCGGTGCTGTGGCAGAGGCCGGAACGTTCATTTCCGCCCGTACGGAACGGATGCCGGTCACCAGATCGATCAGCCAGTTGATATCCGCGGCAGCTTCCCCGTCGAGGAAATCCGGCTCCGGCCAGCCGGCATGGCAGAGCAGGGTATCGCGTACCTGCCCCTCACCGGCCGTATGCGCCCAGAGCTCTTCCGTCATGAACGGCATGAACGGATGCAGCAGCTTGTAGATTTCATCGAGGACATAGGCGGCGCAGGCCTGTGCTTCCGCCTTGGCTTCCGCGTCCTCGCCATTGAAGACCGGCTTCAGCAATTCGATGTACCAGTCGCAGAACTGGTTCCAGACAAAGCGGTATGCCGCACCGGCGGCTTCATTGAAGCGATAGCTGGTGATGCCGTCTGTGACATCGCGCACCGCATTGGTCAGCTCCGTCAATATCCAGCGGTTGACAGTGAGCTTTGCGTCTTGCGGCCGGAACGCCGGATTGCGCGCAACGCCGTTCATCTCGGCGAAACGTGTCGAATTCCAGAGTTTTGTTCCAAAATTGCGGTATCCGGCGATGCGGCTCGGATCGAGCTTCACGTCGCGGCCCTGCGCCGCCATGATGGCAAGCGTGAAACGCAGTGCATCGGCGCCATATTCGTCGATCAGCTCCAGGGGATCGATGACGTTGCCTTTCGACTTCGACATCTTGGCGCCGTTCTTGTCGCGCACCAGGGCATGGACATAGACCGTGTGGAACGGTTCTTCATTCATGAAATGCAGGCCCATCATCATCATGCGGGCAACCCAGAAGAAGATGATGTCAAAACCGGTGACCAGCACGTCGGTCTGATAGTAGGTGGCAAGCTCCGGCGTCTTGTCCGGCCAGCCCAGTGTCGAGAACGGCCAGAGCGCCGACGAGAACCAGGTGTCGAGCACATCTTCGTCGCGCGTGAGAATATCGCCGGGCTTGAAGTCTTCGAGCAGGTTCTGCACATGGGCCTTCATCGGCCCCTCATTCGCGAGATAGTGCTGAACCGCGGCGCTGAGCGCTTCTTCCTCGGTCTTTTCAACAAAGACCTGACCATCCGGACCATACCACGCCGGAATCTGGTGTCCCCACCAGAGCTGGCGCGAGATCGTCCAGGGCTGGATGTTCTCCATCCACTCGAAATAGGTCTTTTCCCAGTTCTTCGGCACGAAATTGGTGCGGCCCTCGCGCACGCTGGCAATGGCTGGCTTGGCCAGCTCCGCCGCGTTCACATACCACTGGTCCGTCAGATAGGGCTCGATCGGCACGTCGCCGCGGTCGCCATGCGGGACCATATGCGTGTGATCCTCGATTTTTTCGAGATAGCCGCCCTCTTCCATCATCGCGACAATCAGCTTGCGCGCTGCAAAGCGGTCTTTGCCATCGAGCGCATGAATCAGCTGATCGAGATGACTCGTTTTCTCCAGTCCTTCGAGGAAGTCGTTGTTATCCTTCAAGAAGATCGAAGCGTCGGTATTGAGAATATTGATCTGCCGCAGATCGTTGCGCTTGCCGACTTCCGCGTCGTTGAAGTCATGCGCAGGTGTGATCTTGACCGCACCGGACCCGGCTTCCGGATCAGCATAGTCATCGGCAACGATGGGTATCAGGCGGCCGACCAGCGGCAGCACGACATTGTTGTCGAGGACGGCATGATAGCGCTCGTCGGCGGGATTAACGGCAACGCCCGTATCGCCCAGCATGGTTTCCGGCCGGGTGGTCGCGACCACGATGTAGGTGTGCGGGTTTTCCGGATCGAAAGCCACATTTTCGAGCGGATAGCGGAAATGCCAGAGGTGCCCCTTGATTTCGCGCTGCTCGACCTCAATGTCGGAAATCGCCGTCAGCAGCTTCGGGTCCCAGTTGACCAGCCGCTTGTCCTTGTAGATCAGCCCCTGCTTGTAGAGCGTCACGAAAACTTCCAGAACCGCCTTCGACAGCCCCTCATCCATGGTGAAGCGTTCGCGCGACCAGTCGCAGGACGCACCCAGACGCTTCAATTGTCCGGCAATGATGCCGCCGGACTCGGATTTCCATTCCCACACGCGCTCCACGAACTTCTCGCGGCCCATGGCGCGGCGGCCCGGCTGCTGGCGCTCCATCAGTTGGCGCTCGACTACCATCTGCGTCGCGATACCCGCGTGGTCCATGCCCGGCTGCCACAGCACGTTCTTGCCGCGCATGCGTTCGAAACGCACGAGAATGTCCTGAATCGTGTTGTTCAGCGCATGGCCCATATGCAGCGAACCGGTCACATTCGGCGGCGGAATGACGATGGCAAAAGGATCCGCGCCGGGCTTTGAACCGGCCCCGGCCTTGAATGCGCCAGCGTCGTCCCAGCGTTCTGCGATCTTCGGCTCTATGGCCGCGGCATCATAGGTCTTCTCAAGCATGCGAATAGTCCGTCATTTTTTGCGGAAAAAGGTTAGCTACGGTGTAAACCGAATGGCTGGACATAAGTCAATGATGACTTGCCGAATGTCGACGATGCAATCTTGACTTAGAAGATCGGGACGCTACCGAATGAACTGTCGCACATCGCCGACTGGTAAGGGGGAAAGCATGAAATTCTACAAGCTCGTCACAGCATGCGCTGCTGTGACAATTCTGGCTGGCTGCGGGGTATCTGAAGGCCGGTATAAGGAAGTACAGGGCCTCCTGGCAAAACCCGAGAGGCAAAAAGCCGAAATAGGATACTGCTCCAATATGTTCGGCAACATGCCGATGAAAAGTCGCCAGAACATAGCCGTCATATCAGGACTGAGCGTTTCGAGCATGCCAACGATCCTGTGCAAACGACTGGTTCAAGGCATTGTCAGTGGCAAGCTCACCCGTGCTGACATCAATTCCGTGAGCAATGGCAGCCTTACGCCGGGTGCGTTCAAAGTGATTCAGGGCAGATAGCCACTGGAATGAAATCAGCGCTTGGCGCCGCGCGCCACGCGCTCGATTTCCTCGCGCACCAGCCGCTCAACCAGATTGGGAAGATTGTTGTCGAGCCAGTCCTGCAGCAGGGGCCGCATGATTTCCTGCGCAATATCGTCGAAGGACCGGCGCTGCTCGTGCTGAACGGCAAAGGAAAGATCATCGAAAGCGGCGCTGACCTGCCGTTCCGTTGCTTCCGACAGGATCGGTTCCAGCGCACGCTCAAGATCGAGCGAAACCTCGTCACCGATGGCGGCCTCTGTCGATTCAGCCGTCGGTGCAACCGGTTCGGGCACGTGCGCCGGTTCCGGTGCTTCGGCCAGAACGTCCTGCTCAACCACAGGTACCTGCGGCGGCACAGGGACAACAGGGGTTTGAATTTCAACCTGAGGTTCCGGCGCGGCAAAAGCCTCGGGCTCCGGAACGGCATAATCCGCCGGGTCATGAATCTCCGGCTCGGCAACAACCGGGGCCTTCAAAACCTCCGGCGGCGTTGCAACCGCTTCGCGCTCGACAAGCTTGGACTGCAGCGGCGAGAACGGCCGGCCCAATGGCATTTCGTAGGATTGGGGCTGCGGCTGCGAGACGGCAATGCCTTCGCGCGGCGGCAGGTCCGCCTCCTCATCATGCGCATCATAGGCGTGCGGCGGCGTCTGGATTGCGGCGACGGGCGCTGGAACATCGGAATTGACCGGCGCCGGCACACTATCCTCCGTGCGCGTTGTATCACTCTCTTCGATGATACGACGGATCGAGGCGAGAATCTCTTCCATAGAAGGTTCACGCGCCACGCTGGAGGATTGTGCCATGATACTCTCGCCTACTACATCTTGTTTCGCTGCCGAGCAACGAATCTGCATTCAGTGTAGAGGCTTACATGGTCTTTGAGAATCCCTGCGGCGGGGAATACGGCCTAACCCACAGACTTTTCTGGAAAGGCCTCAAACCGGCAGGTCTGCCCTGCCAATGAAAATGCCGCCGGCGTGATGACACCGGCGGCATAAAAACAGTTGCGAAAAACAGGCCGTGGCCTAGCGGCCGTCCGGCGTGCGCAATCCGAACCACTTGTCCTTGACGGCGTCGTAGTGCTCTTCCGGCTTGTACTGGGCGACCTGCAAACCGATCTGTTCCGGCAGCAGCCGGCCGACCGCAAGCAGAACGGCGTAGCTTGTGACGACGCTGTCATGTTCGGCCTGAGCCAGGGCAATCTGCCCCGACAGAACCTGGGCCTGCTGGTTCAAGACGTCGAGCGTGGTGCGCTGACCGACCTTGCGTTCTTCGATAACGCCATTCAAGGCGAGCTGTGCAGCCGAGATCACGGCTTTCTGCGCAACGATGGATGCCTTGGCGGCTTCCAGCTGGGACCATGCCTTGGCAATCGCCTGGCGCACGCTGTCGCGGGTCACATCCACCTCAATCCGGCGCTGTGCCGCGGTTTCCTTGGCCTGACGGACAAGGGCCGGTGTCCGGCCGCCGCTATAGATCGGAATAGTCAGCGTGATGCCGGCCGATGCCGCCGTTCCATCGTTTTGCGAACTGTCATTGCCCGAAAACACATCCGTACGGGTCACGCCGCCGCTGAGGCCAATCTGCGGCAGCAGGGCGCCTTCATTCGACTTCACCGAATAACCCGCAGCATCAAGGGCGTATTGCGTTGCGAGAATTCCCGGATGATCCTTTGCTGCAATGGCAAAGGCGGAGTCCATCGACTTCGGCAGATGTTTTGCCGCAATGCTTGCAGGCTTCAGCCCCGTCGGCGCTGCGCCGACAATCTGGATATAGGTGGCTTCGGCGGTTTTCACGTCGGAACGGGCCACATTCAGCGTGGCAATTGCCGATGCCTTCTGTGCTTCGGCCTGGGCAACGTCTGTACGGGTGCCTTCACCGACATCGAAACGCGCACGGGCTGCGCGCAGCGTCTCATCAAGGAATTCCAGGTTCTTCTGGCGCAGGACCACAATCTGCCGGAACATGTACACATCCATATAGGCCTGTGCAGCGCTGAACAGCAGGTTCTGCGTGTTGTTCCGCAGATTTTCGCGGGCGGCCAGAACCTGGGTCTTGGCCGAAGCAACATTGTTCTTGGTCTGGAAGCCATCGAACAGCGTCTGATTGAGGGAGATGCCGAATGTACCGACATTCGAGTTGCTGGTGCTGCCCCCATCAATGCGGCGTGACGTCGCCGTCAAACCGGCCGTCGCCGAAACGGTTGGCCGGTAGCCCGACTTGGCAATCGCAACGCCCTCATCCGTGACCCGCACACCGGCGCGATCCGCATTGAGGGTCGAATTGTTGTCATACGCCTTGGCCATTGCGCCAAAGATCGTTTCTGCCATTGAAGGCGTAGAGGTCAAGACCGTCGCCGTCAGCAGCGCCGCGGTGAGTACTCGCTTACCCGGTATGAACACCATAAACCCCTTCATTCTCTAAACTTGGAAACCCCAGACCGAACCGATTGGTTCGACCACATGTCGTTCATTAGCTTTCAATTTGCAAGATGGCCACAGGCACATTTTTCGATATGCGAACAAAGTGGTCAACCGTTGCACTTTTGTCTCATGTGCGACACTCAAAACTCGAACTCAGGCACCCTCTCAAAACCGGGAAGCGGCTTCACGGCAGAGTTGAAAGCAGGACGGCCGGATACGACCCCGTCATTCTTGACATAGATCATGGCCTGACCGGAATTGCCCGCGCCCTCAACGGCAACGAGGCGTCCCCCATCCTTCAACTGGTCAAACAATGGACCAGGAACATGATCAATGCCACCCTCAAACAGAATCACATCATAAGGCGCTTCCGCAGCATATCCTTTTTGCAGCGGCGTGCTAACCACCACCACATTATCATATCCGAGCTGCGCCAATGTGGCAGTCGCCTGCTCCGCCAGCGCCTGATCGCTTTCAATCGCAATCACCGACCCGGCAATGCGTGAAAGCACTCCTGCCGAGTATCCGGTTGCGCAACCGACATCGAGAACCACATCTTCAGGCTGAACATTGGCCAGTTGCACCAATTTGGCGAAAGGGGAAGGCTGCATCAGGTAACGCGGACCCGATTCGGCGCTGGCACCCAGCACGAGAACATCGTCATCGATATAGGCGAGCGGCTGACGGGCGCTGGGTACGAATTTTTCGCGGGGAACATCGAGGAACGCCTGAAGCAACGGTTTGTCGGTCACATCAGTCGTACGCAACTGATTGTCGACCATCTTGATGCGAAGATCTTCAAAGTTCAGCGTCATGGTCCACAAGCTTTCCTGGCAAGGCACTTGCAACACAGAGCGCTTGCAAGCGCGTAACGGGCCCCTGCCGGATGATTTCAGCAGAAGCAATAATTTAGGACAGGATGTGGCAAAAAATTAAGCCATCGTCAATCAATGTCTGCCGTGGCGAGGCGACACACGGGCCATTTGCACGCGAATATCGCATCTTTCTGACGCGGCGTAATCTTTGTGCAACTCTTGCCGCATTTTTCGGTGGCCATGACGCCGGCATCGGCGTGCCATCAGGCGATTCTTTCCGAATCTCCCGCAACCGGAGACGCGCAATTCAGGATAAGCCCGGCAAGACCCTGAAAGCCGATATCCGGTTATCGCCTCGCAACAAAGAGATGTCGAATTGCTCGCAAATTCGTGCTAAAGTAGCGAAAGTAAAGTCAGTTTTATTTACCTTGCCATTGTTTTCCGCTCACGCATGCACCCAATTCTGTTATTGAACTGACAGCAAGCACCTGCCATTGTCACAAGCAGGCACAAGGAATCGGTAAGCGGCGATAGGAATTATGCGTAAATGATTGATTTCAAAGGACTAGGCGATTTCCCCGTCAGTCACGACGAACTCACCGGGCTGGCCGACAGGGATGCACTTGAAGAACATCTTGATAGTCTTTGCGCATCTTACAGCGAAAGTGACTTTGTTGACCGCATTGAATTTGCGATTCTTTGTATCGATATTGACAACTTCAAGGTCATCAATGAACAACATGGCCGCATTGAAGGCGATAACCTTCTGAGACTGGTTGCGGACCGGCTCCAGTCCTGTCTGCGCAAGAATGATGTTGTGTATCGTCTTGGCGGCGACGAGTTTGCAATTGTACTGGTTCAGGTCACATCGGAAGAAACCGCCCGCGTTGCCGACCGGATCATCGGCTCGATCTCGCAGCCCTATGATTTGGGCGGCGATACACCCATCCGGATAACCGCGACGATCGGCGCTGCCCTCGCCCCGCGTGACGGACAAACGCCGGAGAGCCTGCTCTGGTGCGGCGACGCCGCGCTCTACATCGCCAAGAACGCCGGCCGGGGTGTTTATCGCCGCTATTCCGAGCGCCGCTCCAGCTAAGAGGCTCACCGGCCGCGCGGCTTTCATGAGGATGCCCCAGCAATGACCGATTCCATGCACCCGAGAGAACGGGAGGCTTTCGATCAGGCCAATGAAGGCATCCGGCTCGGTGCCGCCGGCGACCATCTGCACGCGGTCAGACACTGGGAAAAGGCTTCCCGCATCGCCGACGAATACCTGCAGGGCACGGATATCGGATTCTGGATCAAAAGCGGCTATGGCGCCGCGCTCTTCGACGCCGATCGCTATGGCGAAAGCATCACCGCATCTGAAAGCGCCCGTCCATGGTGTCTCGGCCATGGACAGCCGCTGGCGTCGCTTTCCATTGCCCGCTCCTATCTCGCCCTCGGCCAAGCCGGAAAGGCGCGCGCCTATCTTCGCGAAATCCACAGCTTGATCGGCAATGAGATATTCTCAGCGTTCAAAGATTCAGACGAGGCAAGTATCCGCAATGCGCTCTCATCTGATGATGAAAATTGAAATAAGCGGTGTAACAACAATACTTTAAATCGATTTTACTGGCCAATTTCCAGTCGAACACAAGTGCGGTCATATCACGTGTTGAAAATTGAAATTAAAATCTCCGCCGCCTCCGCTGATTTTGTAATAGACCGTCGCAATTGTTGATTTGAACTGCGGAACTCTTGCCTATTTGGATCGTTTGACGTCCGGCAATTCAATTCGGAGCATGAGAGAATGACGATCAAGACCGTTCCACAGGAAGTCTACCAGCGCCATGAGCGCGAATGGCAGGTGCTGCGCGAGGCTTTGGCCAAGAACAAATCCGCAAGCGATTCCCAGCCCATTGCTGCGCCCAGCCTGCCCGCTGACCTGGTTCCCGGCGCCTTCCCTCAATAACCCCGCCCATCGTTTCAAACCCGCATGGTCCACCGCAACGGCCGTGCGGGTTTTGCTTTGCCGGCATACGGGCCAGATTCCGCATTGTGCTATCCGGGGGAGCGGGCATCAACAGCCACGCTTCCAACAGCGTGTTGACAAGCACGGCACGCGGGTCTAGTTGGCCAATTACAGTTGCGCGTGCAGCCAGCTGTCGTAGGCGTTACCGTCATCCAACGCGTCCTTTGTCGAGAGGATCCCAGCAGGGAGTTCTCGATCCAAGAGGCGCTTATGGTATGACATCGTTTTCCAACCTCCCATTCCCGGCCGTTCGACGGCTTCCAGCTGTGTTCCCGGCATCGGGTACGCTGCGGCGCAATGTCGTGCGGCCTGAGCAACAGGGAGCCGTTCGGCAAAACCCTTTCTCCATTGGCGCCAACACATCGAGACAGAGGCCCGAACACGGTCAAGCCGTCGGCCACATGTCCGGATTGAAACCAAGGAGCAACATACTATGCAAATGACTGGCAACACGATCCTCATCACCGGCGGCACCAGCGGCATCGGGCGTGCACTGGCTGAAGCGTTCCACGACCGCGGCAACCGCGTCATCATCACGGGGCGGCGCGTATCCCTGCTTGAAGAGATTGCAGCCGCCCGGCCGGGTCTGGTGGGACTCCCGCTTGATCTCGGCGATCCGGACTCGTTGGCTCATCTTGTCAGCGAGGTTCGCACACGCTTTCCAGCGCTTAACATGCTCATCGCGAATGCCGGCATCTCGCGGCCGGAGGACATGACGACGGATGACTGGGACATTTCCGCCGCTCACTCGATAATCGAGACGAACATCCTGGGCGTGCTGCGCGTGACGGCGGCGTTCCTGCCGCTGCTGAAAACCCGGACCGGTGCGACGATCCTCGCGACCAGTTCAAACCTCGCCTTCATTCCCCGCGCCGATTTCCCCACCTATTGCGCCAGCAAGGCCTTCCTGCACTCATGGCTGCAGTCGCTGCGTCATCAACTCCGCAATATTCCGGTCGGCGTGCTTGAGCTGGCACCGCCTTATGTCCAGACGGAATTGACCGGCGACCGGCAGGCATCCGATCCCCGCGCCATGCCGGTTGCCGCCTATGTAGCCGAGGTCATGCAATTGCTGGAGGCGGAAAACCATCCGAGAGGCGAAGTCCTGGTCGAGCGCGACCGTGCCCGGCGTTCGGCGGAGCGGGAGGGCCGCTACGAGGAGACTTTTGCCGCAATGAACCCGTCTTAAAGCAACTATACGACATTGAAACGAGGAGGCCCGGCATCTCATGAAAGCCGGGCCTCGCACTGCTCGCGGCCCTGTGAACGCCACGCTTCCAGCGTTCAATGCAACCGGCAGCGTGCCGGACACATTGAACGCCGATAGGTCAAGCGCTCCTCAGGAATGCATGCGTCCGGTCTTGATATAATCGACCATCTGGCTGACCACGGTGCCCCAGCCCTCGTGAAAACCCATCTCTTCATGCTTCTTGCGGTTGGATTCGTCGCCATGAAGGGCGATCGCACGGTAGAGCGTGCCGTTTCCGTTGCGCGCAAGGTCGAGCGTGGCTGTGAAGAACGGATTGGCTGACGGCCTGTAGCCGGCGATCAGCGTGTCGGTGATGACCAGGCGCTCGTGCGGCTTCACTTCGAGATAGCAATGGGTGTTCGGATACTCCTGGCCATCGGGCGAACGCATGGTGAAATTGACCGTCCCGCCAGGCCGCAGGTCGATGTCGCAAGCGGTGATTGACCATGGTTTTGGCGCGAACCACTGGCGCAGGTGCTCCGGTGTTGTCCAGGCGCGCCATACAAGCTCCACGGGAACGTCGAGATCACGTTCAAGCACGAGATCGAGTTTGGGATTGATCGTGATGTCGGGTAGCTTCATTTGCTTTCCTCCTCCTTGAGTTTCATAAGATAGTTGTCCAGTTGATCGAGGCGGCGTTTCCACAGCACGCGTTGGCGCCCGAGCCAATCTTCCGCAAGCTTGAGCCGTTCCGCCGCAAGTTCGTATGTCCGCACACGTCCGGTTTTGTGCGACCGGACAAGACCGCTTCCCTCCAGCACTTTCAGGTGCTCGACGAAGGACGGCAGTGCCATGCCATAGGGTGCTGCGAGTTCGGATACCGAAGCGGGGCGGACGGTGAGCCGTTCAAGCACATCGCGCCGCGTCGCGTCGGACAGCGCGCGGAAAATATGATCCACGACAGCCGGATCTGGCATGGGGTGGCGTGGCGGCATGCTGCCGCCGGTCTGTGGTATCACGGGCCCCTCCCTTGAAAGCATCCACGTCGATCTGGACCGAAGCGGGTTATAGGCTGGTTCAAAACTTAGGTCAATCCCTTAGTATTACCCGGCAACAGCGGACCGTTTCCGCAGGCATTCAATCCCGAGCGAGCGAACGAAGGCTAAAGGCCTCCAAAGTGTTGAGCAGATCAGCTGGCAGATCAATCGATGGCAGGACAGGCGCGCGACCCGGAATATGAATGCCTTTGCTGTGCAGCCGGTCCAGCTGGGCGGCAAGACGTGCCGGGAAATCTGGAGCAAGCAAATTGGGTTGTATGGCAAAAACAAACAACCCTACCCCTGGCGAAAGAGCGCCTTGCGAAAAGGATGGTGCATCAAGAGACCAATTGGAACCAGTCAATCCTGCGGCAAGCGTTTCAACCATCAGTGCAATATTCGCACCACGCGTGCCGCCAAAGGCAAGGAGTGCGCCCCGCATCGCTTCACCGGCATCTGTCGTGGAACTGCCTTCGGCGTCTATGGCCCATCCCTCGGGTATCTGTTCTCCCTGTTCGGCAAGTTGCCTTATGGTGACGAAAGCTGTGGCGCTGGAAGCTTGATCAATCACCAGCGGACGCGAATCCTCGCTTGGCGCGGCAAAAGCAAGGGGATTGGTGCCAAACACCGCCTCACGGCTCTTTCCCGATGCCATCAGGGCAGGACTGTTCGTTGCCGCGAATGCGACCAATCCGGCATCCGCAAGACGCCTGACGTAATATCCCAGCTCACCTGTTGTATAGCTGTTGTGCAGAGCGAGCGCCGCGAGCCCAAATGTACGCGACCGCGTGACCAGTTCATCGATCACAAGATCAAATCCGAGATGCGCTATTCCCCCCGCGGCATCAACGCGAATAAGTGCAGGTGCTGGAAATGCAACCTCCGGTTCGGCATTGCCGTTGATGCGCCCTTCCGAATATGCGGCCAGATAATCCAGAAGATGCCGAAACCCCACGGCGCTGCGTCCGTTGCATTCAGCGGTAACGGTTGCATCTGCAAGTGCATTTGCGTTTGCACTGCTTGCCCCTACGGAAATACAGGCCCGCCGGGCAAGCGCTTTCGCATCGTCAATCGTTATTTCCAATTGGCTTCCTCTCCGCTGGTTTCGAATTACCGGCTTGAAATCCACCCATATGATGGTTCGCGCTCATAGGCTCGAGCCACGATTCACGCCTTCAAAGGGCGGTGTCCTGCCATTAGACGAGGCGGGATTATGACCGATTGGTAGTGTGTGAACCCTTACCTGTAAAGCAGTCGAAGCGCTGTGTTCTGAGCGCATGCTAATTGAACTTGACCATAATCTGTGATCCAGTCGGGGGAACAGATGGCAGGAACCCTTGACGCGATGAACGTGAGTGAAATTTTGCCGTTTCTTGGACATACCGAGCAAAGCGCTGGGCTCTCCAGTCTTCTCTTATCTGCCGGGTTTGATGTTGCCCAGATGCTGGGCCGCGTGCGGCGTGGGCACGGTGTCGGGCATCTTGAACTCAAGCCCCTCGGCATCGAACTCGCCTTCCAATTTCACACTGATTACAAAGAGACCTATGGAACACCAGAGGATGAAGGAAAGGCGGTTCTGTCGGGTGTCTTTGCCTATGACAAAGCCAAGAAGGATCGAAAGGCCTATAATGGCCCTGTTCCCTTCACCCGCGGTCCCCTTCGCAACCGTTCCGATGCACTGCGCGAATTCGGAGTTCCGTATCACACGGAACAGGACGACGACGAAATCGATTGGGATTACTGGCTCAAGGGTGGCGTACAGGTCGGTGCGTTCTATCGGCCAGACACCACTATAGAACACCTATCCTTTTCCGTACCGTTCAAGACCACTCTCGAAAGACTGAACCGCACCCATACCAATAGCGATTGATCTGGCGTGGCCGGGCATGCGGCGACAGCATTGCCGTTTTGGCTGATCGCGGCCATATGGCGGTAGCGGAAGGATTTTGTCTGGAATGACTTGACGCCGCTGACTTCGTCTCATAGACAACGGCACCGGAGATTCACAGGCTTGTGTCTTGTGTATTGTCTCCAGTGACGAGGCCTCGTGGCGGAGTGGTTACGCAGAGGACTGCAAATCCTTGCACCCCGGTTCGATTCCGGGCGAGGCCTCCAAATTATTCTTCAAACTGTATATCCCGACGTCAATAATCCGGTTCATCGGCACCCGCATCGACAACGCCCCTTCTAAGCCGGGAAAGTCGCGTCGCCCTGCCCCAGCGGCCTTTGCATGAGCACCGTGTCGACCCATTGGCCGAACTTGAAGCCGGCGGCGCGCAGCGTACCGACCGGCGCAAAACCAAGCCGCTCATGCAGCCGCAGCGACCCCGTATTGCCGCTATCGCCGATGACGGCCACCATCTGCCGCCAGTTACCGGCCTCGCACCGCCGGATCAGCTCGCCGAGCAGCAGAGATCCTATCCCGCAGCCAGCCATGCCGTTGGCGATATAAACCGAATCCTCCACCGTGAAGCGGTAGGCAGGGCGTGGCCGGTAGGGCGTTGCATAACAGTACCCCGCGATCTCTCCGTTCACCTCGGCCACCAGATATGGCAGCCCTGCAGCAAGCACAGCCGCCCGGCGCGCCGCCATCTCGCCCGCCGCTGGCACCTCGAGTTCAAAGGAAGCAATGCCATTGAGCACGTGATAGGCATAGATGGCCTGCACCGGCTCCATATCGCGGTCTTGCGCATCGCGCACCCGCACGGCGGCGGAATCAAGATGAGAGAGTTTTTCTGCAAGCAATTGATTATCCAATGAATGTTTCTCCGGTTTGCCGCGCCGGATATCCGCTGGCGTCAGACCAATATCCCGCAACAGGTGCGGCTCGAGCGCCCGCAATGCCTCAAGCTGATGCCATCGCGATTGCGGCGCGGCGGTCAGAAAGCAATCCACCCGATGCAACATTGTGCGGATACCACCTGCTCGACCGCTCACGTCCTGTCTCCTGCGTATCGTCTCGCCCCGGTCCGGCGGGGAATCCGGTGGCATTTTGCATTGCGGGAGATATAAAAGAAGCTTTGAATGACTATACGAACTATAAGGAAAGCTTTGTGTCTTCCCTCAGCCTTGATCAACTGGCCACCTTTGTCGAAGTCATCGAACTCGGCAGCTTTTCCGCCGCCGCCGACCGGCTGAACATCAGCCAGCCAGCGGTGAGCCTGCAGGTGCGCCAGCTGGAAAAGCGGCTTGGCGTCCGCCTGATCGAGCGCATCGGCCGCAAGGCCACTCCCACTGCCGCCGGTATGGAGCTTCTGGCCCATGCCGGGCGTATAAACCGGGAGGTTTCAGGCGCTCTGGACGCCATGGCCAGATACACGACCGAGACAATCGGCCGGGTGCGGCTGGGGACCGGAGCCACGGCCTGCATCTACCTGCTGCCGCCGCTCCTGCGCAGCCTGCAGCAAGGATTTCCGTCGCTGGATATCACCGTCAGCACCGGCAACACGCAGGACATGGTCAAGGCGGTGGAAGACAATGTGCTCGACATTGCCCTGGTGACAATGCCCGCCTCCGGCCGGATGCTGGAAATAAAGTCGATACTGCGCGACGAATTCGTTGCCGTCGCCCCCGCCGGCGTGGTCATGCCGCCGGAGGTGACAGCAGAGGAACTGTCAAAAAACCCGCTGATTCTGTTTGAACCCTCAGGCAATACCCGCCGGATCATCGACCGCTGGTTTGAACAAAGCGGCGTAAGCCTGCAGCCGGTAATGTCGCTGGGCAGTGTCGAGGCCATCAAGGAACTGGTGCGCGCGGGGTTGGGATGGGCCATATTGCCCGCCATGTCGGTGCGTGAACCGGAACAGCGCAGGCCCTTCACCGTACGCCCGCTGATGCCTCACCTGCACCGGGAACTCGCGCTGATCATTCGCCAGGACAAGACAATCACGCGCGGCCTGCGCGCGCTGATTGCCGCCATCACCGAAGCCGGGACGCGCAGGCGCCTCTGAGCGGCAGCATCGCAAGGGCGCAACGGGTTTGAGGCGAATCAGGCCTTGTTGCTGGCTGCAGCGCGGCTGCCTTTCCAGCGGCGGCCAAATTTTACCTCCAGCTGACGGCGCTTGCGCCGGACCAGCGCAGAATCATGCGAAAGCACCACAAGTCCCAGCGGAATCATCCAGAAGCCCAGAATCGGCAGAAAACCCAGTGTTCCCCCGGCGACAAGCGCACCGCCGAGCGTGCGACGCATTGCCACCGACTGTGGAATGGGCACATGACGACCAAAAATGCGCATATGCCTGCGTTTTGGTGCGGCGGAATGCTCATCGGCACCATCGGGCCCATGATTGCTGGTGTTTTCGAGGCGTTCGGTCACGCGGTTCTCTCTCCTTTCCGTGTTCAACAGACCCGGATGTAGGAATGCAAAAGCGGCATGTCATCATTTCTGTGCACATTATATGAAAAAAAACGAAATGGTCCTTTGCAAAAGCGAAACCCTTTTGCTATAGGCCACTTCGCTGATGACTGAGTAGCTCTTCCCCGGTAGCTCAGTGGTAGAGCAACCGGCTGTTAACCGGTTGGTCGCTGGTTCGAATCCGGCCCGGGGAGCCAGTCACCTCAAAGGCTTAGCAGCTGACGCTGCTGAGCCTTTTGCTTTTCCGCCCTCCCCATCGCCGTTATCGCCGTCATGACCGCCAATGCTCTTACCGCCGGCGGCAAATTGGTGCTATGAACAGCCAAGCCAAACATCCGCGTGGAGACATGATGTTCCTGCTCACCGTTGCCGCCATCTGGACCATTGCTGCGCTCACTCCGGGGCCGAACTTCTTCCTGATCATCCGCTGCACCCTCACCGGCTCACGCAAGATCGCCTTCTCGGCGGCCGCAGGCACCCTGACGGGCACCCTGTGCTGGGGCCTTGCCGGCTGGCTCGGCATCGGGTCGCTGTTCATGGCCGCCCCCATTGCCTATATGGGCCTGAAGATCGCAGGCGGCGTCTATCTTCTCTGGCTGGGCCTGCGCTTGCTGTGGCAGATACGCCGGCCGGCGGGCGAGATGACCATCCCTGCGAGCAAGGTCAGGCCGACACCCCTTGGTGCCTGGCGCCTTGGGCTTGCCACCAACCTTGCCAATCCGAAATCGGCGCTGTTTGTCGCCAGCCTGTTTGCCGCCACCATGGCGCCGGGCACGCCCTGGACCCACGGCGCGGCAGCCGTCGTCGTGATGGTGACCATATCGGCGATCTGGTATGCGGGCCTCGTCGCAGCGCTCAGCCACCGCACGGTCGCCGGCGCCTATCAGCGGGCCCGGCGCGCCATTGATGCCTTTGCCGGGGCAATTTTCATTGGCTTCGGCCTGAAATTGGCTCTGTCCGACCGCTGACCGCAGCATGACAACCGGTAAAGCAAGACAATCGTCCTGAACTTTTGTACTTTGGTTGAATTGAAAGTGCGAAATCTCCATGTTAGTCACGTGGCCTGGAGATGACATCATGTCTGTTTTTGCAATCACTGCCTTATGCGTCATCGCCACGTGGCTAGCGTGCCTGCTGTTTCCACGATTTGATTGAAACACGGCCAAGCGCACGCCGATGGGACGCGCCAGCGCCTTGCCCTCCGCCGCAATCCCACCTATCTTTGCCAGGCATCCAAACAAAAGGAGGTTGCCTATGACATCGCGGGACGCCTAATCCGTACCTATCAGGATTTTTGCCGGGTTCGTGGAATTGATTTTTCCCTGAACTTGTCGGTCCGCCCTTTCGACAGCACGACGCTGTTCTGTAGCGCCGGAATGCAACAGTACAAACCACTGTTTCCCGACGCAGCCTTCAAAGGCACATTCGCCAATATCCAGTCCTGCCTGCGGCTGGGAGATCTCGATGAGATCGGCGATGGAACGCATTTTCTCCATTTCGATATGATCGGCCTTTTCTCCTTCCGGCAAATGACGCTGGAAGAAGCCATTGATTTCTGGCTGGATTTTCTGGCCGGGATCGGTGCGTGGCCAGATCACGTCACGATCCACCCGGACAGGATGGCTGAATGGGCACCGCTCTATCGCGGACGCCTTCCGGTTGTTCCTGATCCCGAATGCCTGTGGAGTGACGGCACCATGCGCAGCTATTGCACCGAGTTCTACAAGCAAGGGGTCGAAATCGGCAACATCGTCAATCCCTTGGGCAGTTGCATCGATGCCGGATTCGGGCTCGAGCGGCTGGATATGCTGATCAACGGCACACCACCTGCTGCGCCGCAGGCAATCCTGCAGGATGCCATCAGCACGATCATTGCCAGCGGCTACCGGCCGGGCAACAAGGAACAGGGCTACGTCCTGCGCAAATTGCTGCGCCGCCTGGCAGTGATGGGCGGCGCGCTGGATCATCCGTTCTTCCAGGAGGAACTGATCCGTCAGCAGCGGTTGCAGGAACGATACGTGCGGCTCAAACCCAAACATCCGGACAAACCGGCACAATGGTGGTTTGACACCCATGGCATTGATATCACCGATATGGAGAGGCGGGATTGACCCGCCTTTTCATCCTGACCGTAAATGGCTGGGGCTAGTGGTCCTTTGATTCTGACATTTGCCTGAATGGCCTGTATTAACGGGATGCGAATGTCAGAATCGGGCCACTAGCGCACCCAGGTGGTATTCTCCACGTAGATATCGGCCTCCATGGTCGCCTGGACGAAGACCGAGCGTGCCATGGCGGGTGAGGCATGGCCTTCCATCGCCTCATTGCAAGCCATCCGGGCGAGCAGGTAAATTCTTCCCCGCTCGCCCGGCCAATCGCTGGACAAAAATTCAGCCGCCTCCGCCACCGAACCAATGTTCCGCAGCTTGAAGGAATGGAGTGACTCGACGGTCACCGGTTTGAACTGGGCATCTTTCATGGCCTAGAAACGCGGATCATTCAGACTGGTTCCAATCTGAAAAGCGCCTGTGGCAAAATTGCGATGGATCAGCGTTCGTGGGCCCCGATCACGATCATGTGCAGGTAATCCTGGCGGCTAAACGGGCTGACGGAAATCCACCCAGCGGCGGTCACTGTCCGCATACTTCAGGCTTGCGCGCATCGCCGGGCTCAGATTGATGTCGCAAAGCAGATGTTCATTGAGGTCGGTCAAGCGGCCGGCCGGACCCGCCTCCTGTTTTCCCTGGCCCGGAAGCACGCGCGAAGCGTTCAGGCCCAAATAGCGAACTTCGGTCATTCCAGACTCCTAAAGTCATCAATCTCATTTCTATGTCTGGATAAATAGTTGTTTATTTATAGGAGAACCAACGTAAAATACGGTACAAGCCATCAAGCCGTTTAATGGATAGATCATGTCCTCCCTGCCATTGCCCGCCATCCGCGTCTTCGACTCCGTTGCCCGCCTGCAGAACTTCACCAAGGCTGCGGAAGAGCTGAACATGACCCAGTCGGCGGTGAGCTATCAGATCAAGCTGCTGGAGGAGTTCGCGGGCGCCCCGCTGTTTCACCGGCGCGCCCGCGGGGTCGCTCTGACGGACAAGGGCGAATTGGTTGCGCCCGTCATCCGCCGTTCCCTGGCTGAACTGAGCGAAACGTTCCGCGCCATCCGCGACAAACAAAATTCCGTTCTGGTCGTCTCCACCATGCACACCTTCGCCAGCAACTGGCTGACCTCGCGCATTGTCGATTTCCAGACCCGGTTTCCCGATATTTCCGTGCGGTTCGACATCACGTCGCGCCTGGTGGATTTTGCCGCCGAAGGCATCGATTGCGGCGTGCGTATGGGGCAAGGACGCTGGCCCGGCCTGAAGTCGCATCTGCTGCTTCCCGGCGGCTTTACGCCGCTTGCCAGCCCCGCATATCTTGAGAAACACGGCCGCCCGCAAAAGCCGGCCGACCTGCTCAAATACCACCTCATCACTCCTGATGATGACTGGTGGCCGCTCTGGTTTCGTCAGGCCGGTGTGGAAGGGCCGCTGGTGATGACCAAACCCGGTTTCGACATCGATACGCAGCAGATCATCGCCAATCTCGCACTTTCAGGCGGCGGCGTTGCACTTGTCTCGGCGGCCTTGTTCAAGACGGAAATCGATTCAGGCAGGCTTGTGCAACTGTTCGACACCTGCGCCTCGACCGGATGGGACTACCATCTCGTTTACCCCGACGGCAGACAGCTTTCGCCCAAACTGCGGCTGTTCCGCGACTGGATACTCGAACAGGCGGGCGCCTGATCTCAGTTCTTGCCGTAAGCGGCGAGAAACACCCGCACGCCTTCCCTGGCGTGACGATGCAGTTCTTCCGGCTTGGGAATGGCGATGTCCCCCAACAGCATCACCCGGTTGACCGGTTCGGCCATGACGAGCCAGTTGAAGTGCGATGCGGCGACGGAAGCGTCGTCGATGACAAGCAGACCCTGTCCGGCAAGATGGGTGAATGTCGCGGCAAGCGATGCCATCGCGCGTTTGGGACCACGCTCATAGAGCACCTCGGCCAGTTCGGGGAACCGGCTGACCTCGCCGATCACAAGGCGCCGCAACTGCATGAGCTGCGGCGTCAGCACCACGCTCAACTGCTGATAGCCATAGTTGAGAAGATAGGCGGCAAGGTCCTCGCTTCCCCTGAATTGGGGGATTCTCTCATGCACCGTATCGCCGGCAACACTGACCATGCTGGTCACGATTTCGATGAACAGCGCCTCCTTGCTCTCGAAATGCTTGTATACCGTTTGCTTTGAAACCGCCGACAGCGCGGCAATATCGTCCATGTTGGTGCCCAGATAGCCATTTCTGAGAAACACCTGCGTGGCCGCGTCGAGGATTGCCTTGTGCTTGCGCTCGGAACGGTTCAGCCCGGCGGCCATTGATGGATTTGATGAAGTCATTCTCGTCATAAAACCGATTGCCTGCAATTCCTCAGCCTACCATGATTCCCGACCGGAGCGAGCGGCTGACATTGACATATAGTACTGGACAGTCTAGTTTGATTCAAGGGTATCCGCAGGCTGATCCACAGCGCCTTCACAGGCAAAGGCCATCCGCCTGCCGATCGCTCACTGCTTCATCGAACAGGAGTTGCACCATGACCTTCCCCAGTAAAACCGGTGCCGTGAAAGTGCCCGGCGCGAGCATTTACTATGAGACCAAGGGATCAGGGCCGCTTGTGCTGCTGATCCCCGGCGGCCCCACCGATGCCGGGATTTTTGCCGAACTGTCCGCCCATCTTGCTGACCGGTACACGGTGGTGGCCTATGATCCGCGCGGCAATTCACGCAGCACCCTTGATGGCCAGCCGGACGACCAGAATCTCGACACCCACGGCAACGACGCCGCCCGGCTGATCGAAACGCTGGGCAATGGCCCGGCCTTTGTCCTGGGCAGCAGCGGAGGCGCACAGATCGGGCTCAACCTGGCGGCGCGTCATCCCGCACTGGTGCATACATTGGTGGCGCATGAGCCGCCATGCCTCATGCTCCTTCCCGACCCGTCGGAAGAACTGGCCGGCAACCAAGCCATTTACAACACCTATCACAAGGAGGGTGCGGAGGCCGCAATGCAGAAATTCATGGCCATGGCGGGACTGGATGAAGATGGTGCGGAAGAAGCTCCGCAATCGCCTCCCCCGCCGGAAGCCCTCGAGACATTCGAGCGGATCATTGGCAATGTCGACTACTTCCTTGCTCATGGGCTGATGCCGCTCTCGCAGTATCAGCCGGATGTCGATGCGCTGCGTGCAGGCAGCCCCCGCATCGTGATCGGCGTCGGGGCAGACACTGCCGGGCAGATCGCCCATCGAACGGGCGTGGCTTTGGCCGAAAAACTCGGCACCGAACCGCTGCATTTTCCCGGCGATCACAGCGGTTACCGCCAGCATGCCGAAAACTTCGCCAAGATTCTGCACCAGGCCTTTGCACAGGGCTGACCGGCGCCGGTCACTTCAGGAGAACTGACATGCATATACAATTTGCCGAGCTGCCGGTGTCCGATCAGGACCGGGCCAAGCGGTTCTACATGGACAATTTCGGCTGCGAGGTTGCTGCCGATGTTCCCATGAGTCCGGATGGATGGCGGTGGATCGAACTCAGGTTTGCCGGCGCGGAAACGGCGCTGCATTTCGTCAGGCGCCCGGACGATACACCATCCGCCCAACCGGTCATGGTTCTGGTGGATGACGATGTGGCCGGCATTGCAGCGGCGCTCCGCTCAAGGGGGATTGAAATCATCACCGCGCCCCAGCCAGCACCCTACGATCCCGGTCGCACCGTTGCCGAATTCAGGGACAGCGAAGGCAACCGCATGGTGATCAGCAGCCGCTGAACACGGCGGGCCAAACCAGGAAGCAGCACACCACGGCAGGCGCCATACGTCAGCGGTAGGCTTCCGTCACCGCCTGCGCCGCACCCGCGATAATGGCCGAACGCTGTGTCGGCGTTTCGCGGGAATCGGCGACAAACACGGCAACGGCGATTTTTCCGCCATCCGGCGCGGTCAGAATCCCCACATCGTTCGTGGCCACATTGACACCTTTCCATGTCCGGCTCGTGCCAGTCTTGTGGGCAACGGCCCAGCCCTCGCCAGTCCCGGCGCGCAGCCGGTCGGGAAATGTCACCGTCTCGGCCATGATGGCCAGAAGCTTCTGTGTCGACCCCGTGGACAGAAGTTTTCCATTCATCAGGGCGGCGAGGAATTCGGTCATTGCCCGCGGGGTTGCGGTGTCGCGCGGATCTTTCTGATAAGCCTCAAACGCCGCATCCCGCTCGGCCTCAGGAACCGCCTTCATCGCTTTTTGCAGCACTTTCGCATCGACATAATCCGGTTTCCAGCGCAGGCCCACGGTTTCGGTCTGCAAATGCCGTTCGTCGCGATCAACCCGAATGCCCAATATGCCTTTCCCCTCGGCAAACTGATCGACCTTGGCCGGACCGCCGAGCCGTTCGATCAGAATATCCACCGCCGCGCTGTCACTGTCGACAATGGCGCGGCGCACAAGGTCATCGGCATTCGTTCGAAAGACACCTTCCCTTTCAACGATCTTGGCCAGAGGCTGGACCGACAGGCTCAGGTTCTCCGATTTGACAACAATCGGTTCCTTGAGATCCGTAAGCCCCCGGTCTGCGGCATCGAACACTGCAGCGCCCGCAATCAGCTTGACCACACTCTGCAGCGAAAAGCGCTCCTCGCCCCGGACGCAGACCGCCGTGCCTTTCTGGTCCTGCGCGCAAATGCCGACACGCCCGTCCTTGCCTTGAACCAGCGCTTCCAGGCGTTGCTTGAGCGCCGCCGGATCGGCAATCGCACCCGCATGCGAAACGGCTGGCATGCCGAAGAGCCAGACAACGGCGACGAGAAAACCAGCTGATTTCATGATCAGATATCCCTGTTAGGCGCTCTTCACCAAAAGATATTGCCCAAAGCGCTCCTTTGGAAAGGCCATCCATGCTTCATATCGAATGAAGATTACACCAGCGTTGCTGCCACCTTACCGATATGACAAGCATCATCCTTGCACCACCAGCGGCGGCGCGCTTAACATCAACGGCGGCTACGGCGGGGAACAGCATGCGGACAGTATCGGGATATGGTCTGGTGGTATTGGGCGCCTGTCTTGTCGCGGCGGCCATGTGGATATGGGTGGGCCACGACTATCTGCGCATCGACCCGTTCTGGATCAGCTGGCTCATTTTCACATGGCTGCAGCCAGCAAGCATACCCCAGACCTTTTACGACATCCTTGTCGGCGTGACGGCATCCGCCGGGATAGCCGCCTATAGCCAGGGCAAATATCTGCTGCGGTCGGCACAAGCAGCCAAATGACTTGTCTGCGCCGGTTTCCTGTGCTGAAATTTCAGAACAAGCAAGCAAAACGGATGTACAGCCATGTCCCTTCGCCCGCCGCAAAACCTGACATCCCATCTTAGTCAAGGCAGGGCGCCCAGCGCCCTCGAGTATGAAATGATGGGTGAAATGGCGGCATCGCTGGGCCGGGCTGGCGCGAAGGTCGAACAGACGCTGGCACAACTGGCCGCTGCCGCCATGCCGGAACGGGACATGCGGCTGAAGGCTGCGGCACGGGCCGTCCACGCCTATTTTATCCAGCGTGAACTCTGCGGCCTAAGGAATCACGATGCCGCTATTCTGGATTACAACATCCCGCGCGCCGTGCTGATACGGCTCGGCGCGAGCTGATCCTCAAAACCGGCTACCGGAAACGGCGTTTCCTATTTGCCGGAGGATTCTTCTTCAAACATGACGGCCACATCGGCATTTGCCGATAGCCTCACCTTGTTGCCTTCGATCTCGGCAACCAGTGCCGTCGAGATATAATGGTGATGGCCCCTGTGGCTGCCCTCACCGCTATCCTTTTTCGTCAGCTTGATGCGGGCACCGTCCACATGATCGACTGTCCCGACGTGAACGCCATCGGCGCCGATGACTTCCATATGTTCCTTGATGCGTGTTGCAGGCATGATCTTCTCCAATGTTTGCCAAGGGGAAACGCATGAAGCAGGCTTTGGATGCATCGGTGGACAAGAAATTATCGATCACCGCTCACCGGTCACCGCATCCCGTCGCGTGCTGGAATTGCCGCTTGTGTCCTGCCCGGCAGCCCCCTACCATTTCTCTGAAAAGACCAGTTCGGGAAAGCACCGTTTGAAATGGCAGATGAAATTCTTACCCCCGCGGAAATGGGCGAGGCTGACCGGCTGACCATTGCCGGGGGATCGATTGACGGCTACCGGCTGATGCTGCGGGCGGGCTATGCGGTCGCGCGTCACGTTCTGGACTGCCATGGCGATGCGCCGGACTTCCACGTTCTGTGCGGTCCGGGCAACAATGGGGGAGATGGCTATGTCGTTGCCAGCCTTTTGGCTGAAAGCGGCGTGAACGTTCACGTATGGGCTGATGACAAGCCGCGGGCTCATTCCGATGCGGCTATCGCCCGGCGCGACTGCAGCGTGAAACCAGCCGCGCTCTCAGGCTTCAAACCTGCGGCCTGCAGCGTGGTCATCGATGCGCTGTTCGGCGCAGGATTGAACAAGCCATTGGCTGGCAAGGCCGCCGCAGCCGTTGAACGGAGCAATGCGGCTGCTGTCACGCGTATCGCCATCGACGTGCCCTCCGGCCTTGACGGGGCAACGGGCATGCCGCTTGGCACGGTCTTTAACGCCGATTGCACCATTACGTTCTTTCGCAAGAAACCGGCCCATTTGCTTTATCCGGGACGCGGCCTGTGCGGCACAATTATCGTCGCCGATATCGGCATCCGGGACGACGTCCTTTCCCTGATCAAGCCCACTTGTTTCGAGAACACACCGGATTACTGGCGTGCGCTGCTGCCCTCTCCCGGCGTCGAAACGCATAAATACACGCGCGGCCACGTTGCCGTATTTTCCGGCGGCGCGACATCGACGGGCGCCTCCCGGCTGTCAGCCATGGCCGCTGCGCGCAGTGGCGCGGGTGCCGTCACCCTGCTCTCTCCGGCCGAATCGCTTGCCGTCAATGCAGCGCATCTAACGTCGATCATGCTTAGGCGCTGCGAAACCGACCGTGAGTTGCGCGCATTCCTGAGCAAGCGCCAGCCGTCTGCCGTGGTGCTCGGCCCCGGTTTCGGCATAGGCGCCCGCACATGTGACATTGCCCTTCTGCTGCTCAAGGAGAAGCTCCATCTCGTCTTGGATGCCGACGCCATCACATCCTTTGAAGGCAATGGCGATGCGCTTTTCGCCTCGGCACGCGGCACCCCGGAAACCCGGCTCGTGCTGACGCCGCACGAAGGAGAATTCAGGAGACTGTTCCCGGCGATAAGCGACGGGAATACACTGTCAAAGCTCGAACGCGCCCGCGCCGCCGCCAAACAGGCGCATGCCGTCATTATCTACAAAGGCGCCGATACCGTCATCGCGGCGCCGGACGGACGGGCCCTGATCAACGGCAACGGCACCCCGCTCCTGGCAACTGCCGGATCGGGTGATGTTCTTTCAGGTGTAACGGCAGGCCTGATGGCACAGGGCATGCCCCCCTTCGAGGCCGCCTGTGCCGCGGTTTATATCCACGCCGCAGCGGCCGGCGACCTTGGTTACGGCCTGATTGCCGAGGACCTTCCCGCAGCTGCCGCAAAAGCGATCGGCCACTTGCATCGTTTCTGACAGGCCAATCGCGCCGTTTTTGAAATTTTCGGCGTGAGTTAACCCTGTCTTTACCTTGATGGGGCACCTTCAGTTCAAGCGCGATTTTGTACTGCGTACGCGCTTCCTTATTTTATGAGCGTCATTATTCTGTCGCAATGTCAGGGTATTGCTTCTCATGTAGCGAATAGCTTGTTTCCATTTTTGACCACGGATGTACTGGCACTGGTGTTGAGGCAAGTTTAGGAAGGTCGGGTAGCTCCCGGCCTTTTGCTTTTTCAGAACCAATTTCTGCTTTTCTGCAGCATCGATCACCGATGAGGCCGCGATTTAATACGTAACCGTCACGATGATCGTATCGCTGTAGACACCCGGCGATGGCGTGGCCTGCGGCGGAACCCGGCCATAGACAGGGATAGGTTGCGCCGTTCCGTCGCCCTTACCCGCAACCGTATTGGTCGGTGCTGTATTTCCCCACGGCACGGTCCGATTTACATCCTGATAAAGGCCGTAGGTGATGGATTCACCGCCTTTGGTCATCTTGCGGGCTGTTGGGCCGGTGCCCGTCCCGCCCAGTCCGAGCGCAACATTATAGGACACCGCTGGCGTACAGGTGATATTCACCTGCCCTGCACTATCCACATTGGCACTCAATATCCCCCGGGGACCGAAATCGATGTTCTGGGCGGTGACCACGCAATCATTGGCCTGGGTGAACTGAACCGTGAACGATGCCGTTCCGGTAAAGGCGCCATTCAATACGGAACATCCGGCACCATCATCATAACGAAAATGAAATGTGGCGTTGGCGCCTCCAAATGTCGAGAGATAGGGTCCTTGCGGCGTACCCTGCTGACCGGGGAGTATTTGGCCATAAAGCGTGATGGTGTTCGAACCTCCGCCAAGAATGGGCCCGAGAATCGTGGTGAATTCGACCAGAAACCCCGGCGCGCGCGCTGCATAGGGCCAGGTGATGGACCCCCAGACGATTGAGCGGGCCGCATCCTGAAACAGCTGATAGTTGAGAGAACTCGTGCCGTTGAGCATTTTGCGTGCGCCGGCGGTGGCGCCGCCGCTGCCCTCATTCAGATCCGGACACACCAGCACTTTTCGGCCAAGCCCGAGCAATCCCTGGCAATCGGCCGTCACCGGCGTCGTGGTGTTGATGGCAGCTCCGGGAACCGTGCTCCCCGAAAATACCATGTTGGGAACGGTAAACTGGCACGCCTGAGCAAAAGCAAAGCTTGGCAGAAGCAGAAGACCGAGGAAGCAGGCGAGATAAATCCACCAATTTCTCATGAGCACACCACCTTGCCTATCTTGACCTGCGTTCCCGGTTGCGGCCGGTAGGAAAACTGCGCCTTGCAACTGCGTCCGTCCAGAAGATCGACGCTGATGCTGTTCTGCGCCTGCAGCTTGTCGATGAAGGCCTCGCCGTCATAACCGATGACAAATTCGTCCGGCGAGCCGTCCAGATGCCCGCGCAGCCCGGCTTCGAGCGGCTTGCCGCTGCTATCGACCAGATCGACAACGGCCGTGGCCGACGTCTTGCTGACGTGAAAATCCACCACCACGCCGCTGCGGTCGGCGGGCACGATGATGTTACGCGTCGATCCGATACTGGCATCGACCGGCAGGTTCTTGGGATCGATGGCCACCGTGTTGGGCTCATAGGAGTTCAGATCCGGCACCAGGATCTTGCCGCTGCGATTGGTCTTGCCGACCGGCCGGTTTTCCGACAGGACCTCGACATCCGGTGCGCCGACATCGACAACGGCAAAAGCATCGTTGATGCGGTTCGTGGCAAACACGCCGCCAGCCGCCACGGCAAGAGCGCCATCGAGCTGGAGGCTGGCGCGGGTATTGCCCGCGAACTGCTCGACATCCCCCTGCACCCGTGCATACCGTCCGCGATAGCTCGCGGAGGCCAGGCGGTCGGGATTGTTGCCTTCGCGTGTCCTCAACCGCCAACCGTAGCTGCCCTCTTCGAGCTGTTCCGATTTGGCGACGTCGACAACGCCGGAGACGCCGTCTGCGGACTGTTCCACACCGGTTGAAACCGTGATGTTGTTGTCGAACGGGATCGTCAGTCCGGCAAAGATGCCAAAACTGTCACTATTTTCCAGATCGGTGAAGGCGGTTGCATAGAACGAGCTGTTCTTGAAAATCGACTGGGTATAGGAGGCCCCGACGATGCGGTTCCTGTCACCATTGGCCGATTCAATCTGCGTGAAGGACAGATTGAGATTGGACCGGTCAAACGGCCCTGGTGCCGACACGGTGACCTGGGCCAGCGAACGCGGAACGCGGGGGCTGAACACCGTCACGCCCGTCGGATCGAAAACCGACAGCTGCCGTGTATCGGCTGAAACCGAAGCGACATCGTCGTAATTGCCGAATGCCTGCTGCATCCGAGCGAAAACCGTATAGCCGTGATAGCTGAGTTCCACCGAGCCGTTGACAAGAAAGCCCGTGTCTCCGTCATGACTGCTGCCGGCCACCGCCAGCGAACTGACGCCGTAGCCGCCGATGGGGAAAGCCACGCCGACGCCGCCATTGAGCAGGTTGGCCCCACCTTCAAAATGTCCTTCCAGGGTCAGCCAGTCGGCAACACCGTATCGTGCCGTGGCAAACCCCATCGCATCGCCGGCATAATCGTTGGACGCCGTGCCGAAATCCCGCCGCGGAAAACCCACTTCGGCGGAAAAATCCAGCAGTCCCTTCTGCAGCAGCAAATTGGATGAATAGAACGGCAAGGTGGTCTTCGTCTCGCGGCCAAGCGTATCGCGCACCACCACCTGCGCTTGTCCCGAACCGGTAAACACCGGAAAATTCGTCACCTGAAACGGACCCGACGGTACCGTACCGCTATAGGTCCTGACATTCTGGGTGTAGACTTCAAGCGTCGAAGGCACCGCAGCGGAACCCGATATGACCGGTATGGGGATGGTAACCAGATCCGAACGCAGGTGAAAATTGCGCTGTACCTGAAGGCCGCCCAGATAAACCGGCCGCGTCCACTGCAAACCGCCGGAAATGAAATCACCGGCACGATAGGTGATCAGCCGTTCCGTGTCGGAGTAGGTATAGGTCGTGTTGAGGCGCTTGAACCCCTGAAAATCCGTATCGCTCGCACTTGATGTGAAGGATTGGGTCAGCGTGCCGAACGGGCTGAAAAAGCGGGCATCAAACCCGCCGGAAATACCCTGAAACGGCTTTGTACTGCCCTTGAACAGATTGTTGCTGCTGGCAAAGAGCGAATAATTCAGAACAGCGCCATAGCTGGATTGGGGCTTGGGGCGGTCCTCGTCGGATTTTGGATTGAGATCGACCACCCTGGCCGCGCGGGCAGTGTCGTTCGTGGTGACGTAAAGCCGCTGGTTTTCCGCATCAATGCGGTACTGAACATTCGGCAGACGGTCGACCCGGATCGAGCCATCCTTGTCCTTCGCATCGGACACCGGCTTCAGTCCCACATCCGCCAATTCCTGCGGACTTGCCGACAAGCCTCCATCCTCCCTTTGGCGGAAGGCAGCGACCAATCCGGTCGGCTCATCATTGATGAAGACCTCGAGATAGAGATCCTGGGAGATACCGGGCTGTGGCACGGTCTGCTCCACGTCTTGAGCATTGGGTTCCTGGGCCCGTCCAGAGGTAAGCGTGCACGGGCCTATGCAGAGTGCCACAACAAGGCTAGCGGCCGCTGACCGCAACGTTGACATCAAGCGGTCCAGAATCGCTTTGAGCTTTCATGGACACGGAACCGGATGACAGGGACTTGCCGCTGCCAACGGGCCATTCCATGGAAGCTCCGCCCAGGACGTAGCCAATCAATCCCTTTCGCGTTGCAATTTCGCGGCCGCTTTGCGTCAATTGCAGCTCGGAGAGGCGCAATCGCGTATCGCCATTGTTGCGGGCGGCAAGGACAAGTCCGTTGCCGGAGCGCTTGATCGCCCATGCCACCTTGGGCGCCGATGCATCGGGGCCCTTGAAGAACACCGGAATGGAATAGCGCACGACCAGCGTCACCGTACCGGACTTCCGGCGGGCTGGATCGGGCAATTCATCCACGATGACCCGGTAGCTTTCTTCCCGCGTCACCGGCTTTTTGCTCACCCGGATAACCCGAACGAGATAATCCTTGTTGCCGGTCAAAGCCGTTGATGGCGGACTGACAACCACATCGTTCGTCGGTTCGAGCTGCTCGACACCATTTGTCTGAGTCCAGCGAAAAACACGGATCTGCACGTTGATCGGCCGCTTCGCCTCGTTTGTCAGCGTCAGGACGGCCGCGCTTCCCGGTGCAATCATTTCCAGATTTGTCGGGGCCACACGCAGCGAAGCTGCCGTGGCGCTGCCGCAAAACAGCATAAAGAGCCCCACCGCTCCAATGCCTTTGAGCATGGATCGCATCCTGTTCTCCTTTGTATCTTATCCTCAATAGGTGACTGTCACCGTGATCGTATCGGTGTAGGCACCGGGCGCCGGTGTGTTCTGGGCGGGAACCCGCCCGTATACCGTATAGGGTTGCGCGGCGCCGTTACCCACTTGCGAAACCGTATCGGTGTTGACGGTCTGCCCCCACACGGTGGTCCGGTTTGAATCGGAATAAAGGGTATAGTTCACAAGCGCACCGGCCGGCCCCGTCATCTTGCGCGAAGCCACGGTTGCACCAATGCCCAATCCGGCGTTCAACCCTATATTATAGGGGGTCGTGTTGGTGCACTGAACGGAAAGCGTCGTGGACGCATCTTCGTTTGCCGTGATCACACCCACGGCGGCGAAGGTCAGCGGCGCCGTGCTCACCACGGTGCAGGATGCTTGAATGGTGATCTGGACTGTGAAACTGCCGCTGGCCGTTGCGGCCAGCGCCGGACTGGAAAAGCCAAGCAGAGCGGCCAGCCCCACTGTTGTAAAACTGCGTAGCGAATAGCCGAAACTCATTCATCCTCCCCAAGGCTGCTTGCCGCAGGCAACCGCCTCTGATTGACTATAAATGACCCAGTAGTTCTTCACTGCATAATACTTAAGTCTTATATCTTTAAAAGAACTTATCGAACAATCGAAAACATTACATAAAATCTCCCGTCTTCTGTCGCAATTTGTACTACTATACAGAAAGCGACATATCCTCTTTGAATAACATTCTTAAATTCTACATCAAAGTATCGTGTTTATTCGTTGATAAAACTGAATATTACAATTTTCCCTATTTTATTTTAATATCAAAATAATTTCTTATGAATATTACATGCTACAAATGTACAGAGCATTCATCGCAATATAAGCGTCATAATTTCTTCATTTCCTGCACCATCGTTGTAATTGAGCATCGCTTGTTATTTGTATTGGAAGAGACATAGAGCGAATCAGAATTACTCGGTAATTTACTTTCGATACTCAGGATTGATACGGGCGTTGTGCATCTCGCGCCTGCCCTTCCATGGCATCAAGCGAAATGATCCATCCGCGGCGACACGGTGTGTCAGCATGAAGCTTTGTTTTGCCGGCGAATGGCAGCACTGCACCGCACCATGATGAATTGCTCTTGAACATTTGTTTTTTGGCGGCAAAGATCGCGCCGGACCTATGAAAGACCGGGCACATGGCACAGCAAGGAATACCCACGACATCCGACGCTCTGGCACAGCTGAAATGGCTGACACCGGAAAATGTTGGCGCAGCGCTCAAAGGCCTGCCTTTGAAGGTGCAGGCCGCCCTAAGAGCGGCAGCGCACCTCCCCCGCGGCACATTGACCATCACAACCCCCGACCAACAGGTGTTCAAGGTGGGGGGCAAAGCCTCCGGCCCCGATGCCGCCTTGGTGCTGCACAACTGGAATTTACCGCAGCGGGCCTTTTCCGCCGGAACGATCGGCGTGGCGGAATCCTACATGGACGGCGACTGGGAAAGCCCGGATGTAACCACTTTCCTGGAGCTGTTTGTGGTCAACCAGCAGATCGGCGAACGCATTGCCGGCGGCGCGAGCTGGTTTGCCAATACCGTGCAGAGATTGCGCCACTGGTTCAACGAGAACACGCGGTCGCGCTCCCGCAAGAATATCTCGGCCCACTACGATCTCGGCAACGCCTTCTATCGCGAATGGCTGGACCCGACGATGACCTATTCCTCCGCATTGTTTGCCGAAGGCGCCAATGACCTGGAGAGCGGACAGACCGCAAAGTATCGCGCCCTTGCCCGCAATATTGGTATTACCAGGGACAGCAAGGTGCTCGAGATCGGCTGCGGCTGGGGAGGTTTTGCCGAGTTTGCGGCGCGTGAGATCGGCGCCCGTGTCACGGGCCTGACCATCAGCCGCGAACAGTTCGACTTTGCGACGGAACGGATGCGCAAGGCCGGCCTTTCCGACAGGGTTGAAATCAAGTTCCAGGATTATCGCGACGAGACCGGCAAATATGACCACGTCGCCTCGATTGAAATGTTTGAAGCCGTCGGCGAAAAATACTGGCCGGTCTTTTTCGGCAAGGTGAAGGAATGCCTTGCTCCCGGCGGCAGCGCCGGCATGCAGATCATTACGATTAACGAAGACTCGTTCGAACGCTATCGCAAGCGTCCCGACTTCATCCAGCGCTATGTGTTCCCCGGCGGCATGCTGCCGACACCGGCCCGGTTGAAGACCCTTGGCAAGGATTTCGGCCTCAACCTCTATCGCGAAACCATTTTTCCGCAGGATTATGCCCGCACGCTAGCCGAATGGCGCGCGCGCTTCTGGGGCTCATGGGACAAGCTGAAACATCTGGGTTTCGATGTCCGCTTCAAAAAACTATGGGAGTTTTACCTCTTTTATTGCGAAGCGGGCTTCAGGTCGGAATATATCGACGTGCGGCAGGTATTTTACAGGTCATGACAGAGATATCGCTCAATGAGGTTTTCGAGCGCATCTGGGCGCTTGCGGATGCGTTGCACCTGCCGGAATTGACCCAGGGCACGCACCACGGCACGCCGTCGCTGAAGGCCAGGAGTGCGTTTCTGGGGCGGCTTCGGGATGCGGACACATTCGCCATTCATTGCCCGCTGGAAGAAAAGCCGCTCCTGATGGAAAGCGCGCCGAACATCTATTTCGAGACCGATCATTACAAGGGCTGGCCCTATATTCTGATCCATCTCGATACCATCTCCGATGCGGAACTTGCGCACCGCATCAGGCTTGCCTGGCTGGCCAAGGCACCAGCCAAGCTCAAAAAGCTCGTCGAACCTAAAGCTTGATGCGGTAGCGGGTGAAACCGTTTTCACCGTCGCCTGCTTCCTCGATTTTCACCGCTTTCACATCGGCGAGGAAATTCTTGCCCTTCGGACCGGATTCGAACACCACCGACGCGCCCTTTACCGGGGCGAATTTCCAATTGTCATCCGCCGACGGATTGATGGTCTTCTGGTCGATGATGTAGCGCACGATCACGTCGCGATTGGTGTCGGGCGCAACGAAGATGACCTTGCCCTCATTGATGCCGGGGAAATTGCCGCCACCCCCTGCCCGGTAGTTATTCGTCACCACGACAAATTTCTGCGCCGGATCAATCGGCTTTCCATCAAAGGTCAGGTTGACGATGCGATTGCTCTGCGCATGGGCAAGCTCGCCCTTCGCGCCATATTTCGCCGGTTGCGACAGGTCGATCTGATAGGAGACGCCGTCGATGACGTCGAAATTGTAAGAAGGGAAACTGGTGTCGATCAGCGGCTGGTCCGGCTTTTCAGGCTCGATGGTCTTGAAAATGCCGGACGACATTTCCAGCCATTCCTTCACATCCGCCCCGGTGATGGCAACCGCACGCACGGTGTTGGGATAGAGGTAGAGATCGGAAACATTCTTGATGGCGATATCCCCGGCCGGAACATCCGTATAGTAATCGGCACCGCCGCGGCCGCCGGCCTTGAAGGGGGCTGCGGCTGATAGCACGGGCCAATCCTTCCACTGCGTGTCCTTCAGCATCTCCTTGATGTACCAGGTCTGCGCGTTGGACACGATCTGCACCGACGGATCATCGGCAACCAGGGCAAAATAGGAATAAAGCGGTGCGGACGTCTTGCCGACCGGGCGGCGGACATAGGCGAGCGTTGCCTCATGGTCCGCCTTTGCCGCTTCCAGCACATCGGGACGGCTCTCGACCAGCGGCTTGACCGCCTTTTCCACACGTTCGTAGATCGGGCGCGCCTCGGTGGTGAAATCGGCCACCTTCCATTTGTCGCCGTCGCGCTCAAGCAGAAGGTCGATCAGACCCATATGCGAGCCCCAGAAACCGGCCATGACGGCAGGCTTGCCCTGCAGTGTCCCCTTCTTGACGTCGACACCCTCAATACCGGCAAAATCCTTCGGATCGGGGAAGACCAGATGCTGGTGTCCGGTGACGACGGCATCGATGCCGTCAACGCCCGCCACATAGAGCGAGGCATTTTCCATGCCGCTGCTCTGCCCCGCAGCAATGCCTGAATGCGACAGCGCAACGATGATATCGGCGCCCTCGGCCTTCATCTTCGGCACCCAGGCCTTGGCGGCCTCGACGATATCGCGCGTCACGACCTTGCCCTTGAGGTTCTGCGCGTCCCACAGCGTAATCTGCGGCGGGACAAAGCCGATAAACCCGACTTTCACAGGCAGTTTCTGCCCGGTTCCGTCGGCAATCACGTACTGCTTGATCAGGTAAGGCTTCATGTAGAGCGGATCGTCGGTGGGTGTTGCCGCCAGTTCGCCCTTGACCAGATTGGCGCAGACATAGGGATATCCGGCACCCGCCAGAACCTTGCCCATGTAATCGAGACCGTAATTGAATTCGTGATTGCCGAGCGTCCCCACTTCATAACCGATCGTATTCATCGCCTTGATGATCGGATGGACGTCGCCAGCCTTCATGCCCTTTTCGTAGGCGATATAATCGCCCATCGGATTGCCCTGCAGGAAGTCGCCATTGTCGACGACAATCGAATTGGTCGATTCGGCGCGGATTTTTGCGATGATCGATGCCGTGCGGGCCAGACCCATCGTGTCGTTCGCCTTGTCGGCGTAATAGTCGTAGGGGTAGACATTCACATGCAGATCGGTGGTTGCCACGATGCGCAGATGCGCCTGCGAAGCCGTTGCAAAGGCCGAGAACGGGTGAAGGATTGCCACGGCCCCGGCTGCGGCCGTGCTTGCCAGAAAGGAACGGCGGGTGAGAGCGGTGGACGATTCTTGCATGACGAGGCTCCAGGGCAAGGGATTGTGAGCGGCTTTTTAGCCGGCGAGGATCACCGAATTATGATGAGTTTGTCACGGCCGATCGCCGCCAGCAATCAGCCTCCGGCAATTTCGATGAGCGCAGTCTCGACACCAAGACCGGTGCGGTCCGCCACCTCGCGCAAGGCGAAGGATGAATTGATCTTGGTGACATGCGGCATCGCCGAAAGCCAGAACTTGTGGATGCGTTCGTAATCCTCGAGATCCTTGGCCGCAATGCGCAGGAGATAGTCATATTCGCCCGACATGAGGTAGCAGACCAGCACATTGGGGCAGCGGCGCACGGCCGCTTCGAATTCGCGCAATTGTTTGTCGGCCTGGCCCGAGAGGGATATATTGACGATAACCGTAACCGGATGACCGAGCATCTTGTTGGAAAGACGCGCGTGATAGCCGCGGATGACACCTGTCTTCTCCAGAATGTCCAACCGGCGCGAACAGGCGGACTGGGACAGCCCGACCTTTTCCGCCAAAGTTGCATTCGACATGCGGCCGTCTTTTTGCAGGCAATCAAGGATAGCGATATCAATCCTGTCCAGCGACATTGTTCGATCTTTCTTCGACAAAGAACCAATTTGGCGCAAGAATATTCGAAAAATTGCATGCCGTCGATATTGCTTAGCAAGGACATGCGAAGCGATTCATGATGTCATACGCACCTCAACCGGGAACTTTGAACTTACTCTAGAGGAGGCGCAAATGCGTGTAGGCTGCCCGAAAGAAATCAAAAACCATGAATATCGCGTCGGTCTCACTCCGGGGGCCGTACGCGAATACATCGCCCACGGCCATACGGTCATTATCCAGTCCGGAGCTGGAGCAGGAATAGGCGCCGACGATGGAGCCTATCAGGCGGCTGGCGCCAAGATCGTCAAAACCGCCGAAGAAGTCTTTCAGCAATCGGACATGATTGTGAAAGTAAAGGAGCCCCAGCCGTCCGAATGGGCGCAGCTGCGCGAAGGCCAGCTCCTCTACACCTATCTCCACCTCGCTCCCGATCCGGAACAGACCAAAGGCCTGCTGGCTTCCGGCGTCACGGCCATCGCCTATGAGACCGTCACCGACGATCGCGGTGGCCTGCCGCTGCTCGCGCCCATGTCGGAAGTGGCCGGACGTCTTGCCATTCAGGCGGGTGCCACCGCGCTGCAGAAGGCCAATGGCGGACGCGGCGTGCTGCTTGGCGGCGTGCCCGGCGTTCTGCCCGGCAAGGTCACCATCATCGGCGGCGGCGTTGTCGGCATCAATGCAGCACAGATGGCAGCCGGTCTCGGCGCCGATGTGACCATCCTCGATCGTTCGATCCCGCGCCTGCGCCAGCTCGACGATCTGTTCCATGGCCGCATCCACACCCGCTACTCCACCATCGAAGCGCTTGACGAAGAAGTCTTCTCCGCCGACATCGTGGTGGGCGCGGTCCTCATTCCCGGCGCAGCGGCCCCCAAGCTGGTCACCCGCGAAATGCTGTCCGGCATGAAGAAGGGCGCCGTGATCGTTGACGTCGCCATCGATCAGGGCGGCTGCTTCGAAACATCCCACGCCACGACGCATTCCGACCCGACCTACGAAGTCGACGGCATCATCCACTATTGCGTGGCCAACATGCCGGGCGCAGTCCCCGTCACCTCGGCGCATGCGCTGAACAACGCCACCCTGCAATACGGCCTGCAGCTGGCGGACCGCGGCGTCAAGGCATTGGTCGACAACCCGCATCTGCGCAACGGTCTGAACGTTCACAAGGGCCGCATCACCAACCAGGCCGTTGCCGAAGCGCTTGGCCTCGAAATGGTGGAAGCCAAGGCCGTCCTCGCTGCCTGAAGCCGACATCGCGCAAAAGAAAAGCCCGGGTTTGCCCGGGCTTTTTCTTGAGCGGTGTTCAGACCACCCAGTCGGCTTCGTGCCATTCAATCCGGCACTGGAAGCAATTGTTCCTTGCCGACCGCATATGCACATAGGCCACGTCGTCGCGCTGCAGCAGTTCAGCCGCCCGCGCCGGAATAGTGCCGGTAGGGATCACGCCGCCGGTGCCGTAGACGATCCGGTCCTGACGGGAATAACCGCGCAGGATATAGTCGCTGGTCTTGCGGAACATATCCGGCATATCAGCTGTCTCCGCATAGCGTTCACATGCATCCGCATGCAGAAAAATCGGCCCTGTTTCCGCATAGGGTTGCGGCGCGGGGAACGGCCGGTGTGACAGGATGAGATATTTATCGCCGGCTTTCACGTTCTGCAGGCAGTGGCGGCACGGCGTGCCGTCGCCATCGGAAACATGCACCTCCGGCGTCTGGCCATTCGCATCCGCACCGCCCGCCTGGTAATGGCGGGCCAGTGTCGTCGGCATTGCAATAAAGCGGATCGTGCTCATGGGGAACCTCCTTCGTTGACCCAGAGCAAACACCCAAACCGGCAAGCGAACCACCCGATTCCTGCCGCGCTGACAATCGGAGTTACAACCAGGCCTCGATTTCCGCATCAGCAAAGCCGACGGGATTGAACCCCATGCGCTGATACATTTGCAGGGCACGCGGACTGTCGAGCGTATTGGTCTCGATGATGACCTTTGCCGGGCTGCTCATCCACGCCGTGGCGATCGCTTCGCTCAGGAAGAATTTCGCCAGGCCCCGCCCCTGAAATTCCGGCACAAGACCGAAGTAAAGGATTTCGGCCACACCCGGCTCCTGGTTGAGCACCAGTTCGAAAAAGCCGGCGGGCGAGCCATCCACGTAGAGCACGTGGATTTCGACCGAATCCCGGTGAATGAGGGCGGCCAATGCCTCATCGCTGAGATTGCGGTGTACAAACCAGTGATGCGGCTTGCCGACCTGTTCGTAGAGAAAGCGGTAAAACGGCAGAGAAATCCGCTTCGCCGACATGATCGCCAGCTTGAAGCTGGCTGGCGTCGGAATGGAATAGACCGGCCGGTTGGTCATTTCCAGCAAGGTCACGCGTGTCTTCAGGATTTTGGGCTTCGGCGTCTCGGTCATTGCTCTGCTTCGCCGGTTGCAACAGGCGTATCCGCGTGTGCACCCCACTCGCTCCACGATCCGTCGTAGAGGATATTGTTCCTGTGTCCGAGGGATTCAAGCGCCAGCGTGATCACGGCAGCCGTGATGCCGGAGCCGCAACTGGTCACAAGGGGACGGGAAAGATCGACGCCCGCTTCATCCAGAACCTGCCGCAGATCGGTGAGATTCTTCAGATAGCCTTTATCCGCCAAGGTCGAGGACGGCACGTTGCGCGCACCCGGCATGTGGCCGGAGCGAAGTCCTGCGCGCGGCTCCGGGTCCTTGCCGACAAAGCGCCCCGCTGCCCGCGCATCGGCGATCTGGCGTGATCCCGTGTCAACAATCCCGCGCATGTCGGCAAAGCTCGCCACCTTGTCCGCCTGAAAATCGGCGATGAACGCTGACGGCGCAATCTTCGTGACCTCGCTCGTTACCGGCCGGCCGTCGTTCTTCCAGTTGTCGAATCCGCCGTCGAGGACGAAGACATTCTTTGCACCCATGACGCGCAGCATCCACCAGACGCGCGGCGATGTGTTCATGCCGGGACCGTCATAGACAACGATCGTATCGCTGTTGGTGATGCCCATGCTGCTGACCGCGGCGGCAAAAGCCTCAGGCTTCGGCAATGTATGCGGCAGGGACGAGTCCGGATCGGACAGTTTTTCATGGTCGAAGAACACCGCACCGGGAATATGCGCAGCCTTGTATTCACCCTCCGCATCGCGGTTGAGAAACGGGAAATACCAGGACGCATCGAGAATGCTCAGGCCCGGCTGGCCCAGCCGCTCCTGCAACCAGTCCGGGGAAACCACAAAAGCGCTCTTGTCCGCCATGCTCATTCTCCTTCCGGCAAGGCACCAAAGCGGATACGGAACCGCCGGTTTTCCTTGCCCTTCTTTTCTATTTTTCCGATATGGATCGCGCCGACTTCACCTGTTGTTGCCACGTGGGTTCCGCCGCAGGGCTGCGAATCGATGGCCGCATCCTTGCCGATGCAGACGAGGCGGATGCGCCCCGTGCCCGTCGGCGGGCGCACATTCTTTGACTTGATCAGGCCCGGATTGGCCGCAAGCTCGTCATCGGTGATCCAGCGGGTGAAAATCGGATGGTTGGCATTGACCAGCTCCATCAGCTTTTCCGTCACGCTTTCCTTGGTCACGCCGGCATCCGGCAGGTCGAAATCGACGCGGCTGTCATCCTCGGCAACGGACGCGCCGGTGATGGGAAACGGGCAGACAACGCTGAGCAGATGGCAGGCGGCATGCATGCGCATGAGCTTGTAACGGCGGTCCCAGTCGATGCGCAAAAGCAGCTTCTCACCGGCGGCAGGCACTGGCTGTTCCGGCGCTGGCACGTGGATGATTTCTTCCTTGCTTTCGCCCGTCACGGTCGCAGCGATGGCAATCGTGCTGCCATCGGCCCGCACGAACACGCCGGTATCGCCAGGCTGTCCGCCTGACGTGGCATAGAAAATCGTCTGATCTGTAAGAATGCCGCCGCGTTCATTGATGGCGAGGACAGTGGCCTCGATTTCCTTCAGATAGGAATCGTCGCGGAAGAGTATCGTCGTGTCGTATGCCATCAGTGATTGCCTTCAAATGGAACAGAGATATGCGTCTTCGCTTCCATCCAGCGCGGTACCGGCAGATCTTTGGAACGCAGGAATTCAGGATTGAACATTTTTGACTGGTAGCGGTTGCCGTAGTCGCAGAGGATCGTGACGATGGTATGGCCTGGACCAAGGTCGCGGGCCAGCCGGATAGCACCGGCAATGTTGATTCCGGACGAGCCGCCCAGGCAAAGCCCCTCCTCCGTCACCAGATCGAACACCACATCCAGCGCATCCGCATCATGTATCTGATAGGAAAAATCGGGGGTAAAACCTTCCAGATTGGCGGTCACGCGGCCCTGCCCGATCCCTTCCGTGATCGAACTGCCTTCGGCCTTGAATTCGCCTGTCGTATAGTAGGAATAAAGCGCCGCTCCCAGCGGATCGGCTAGACCGATCTTGACGTCCTTGTTGCGTGCCTTGAGTCCGGCCGCCGTTCCCGCAAGCGTTCCGCCGGAACCGACCGCGCAGATGAAGCCGTCGACCTTGCCATTGGTATCGCGCCAGATTTCCGGCGCCGTCGTTTCCACATGCGCCAGGCGATTGGCGACATTGTCGAACTGGTTGGCCCAGATCGCGCCGTTCGGCTCGGTCTTTGCCATCTGCTCAGCGAGACGGCCGGATACTTTCACGTAGTTGTCGGGGTTCTTGTAGGGAACTGCGGGAACCTCGACCAGTTCAGCCCCGAGCAGCCGCAGCGCATCCTTCTTTTCCTGGCTTTGTGTCTCCGGGATAACGATAACCGTGCGGTAGCCCAGGCTCTTGGCGACCATGGTCAGGCCGATGCCCGTATTGCCCGCCGTACCCTCGACGATGACGCCGCCCGGGCGCAGCAGGCCGCGATTTTCCGCATCGCGGATGATATAGAGCGCCGCCCTGTCCTTGACCGACTGTCCGGGATTGAGAAATTCGGCCTTGCCGTAAATATCGCACTCGGTCAAAGCCGATGCCTTGCTCAGGCGGATAAGCGGCGTGTTGCCGATGGCGTCGATCACTGAATTCAACATGGGCCAAGTCCTCATTCTGCTTGGCCTGAACCTATTTGCCCGCAGCACACCATTCAAGCACCGAATGGCAGAAAGTCATGCAAATGCAGGTCTTTATTTCCCGGCATTGCCGCATCACGCCAAGCCGATGCCAACAAAAAGGCCGCCGGTACGTCGTACCGGCGGCCTGATCGATTCTCTGCAGCGAAGCTTAGGCAGCCTTGGCGCCGAAGCTCTTGCGCTTGTTGCGGCGCATCGGACGCTTCTGCGCCGGAGCGCCGCCATCGTTGCTCCAGATCTTTTCGCCGCGCGGCTCGCGTGGCTTGCCCGGTGCCTGACCGCGATGCGGCTTCTTGGCCGGTGCGCCATTGCCGCCTTCGCGGCGTGGCGGACGCTGATCATTGCTGGCAACGCGTGCCGGCAGGCTGGACAGGTCAACCGGCGAATCGGCAACCGGAAGACGCATGCGCGTTACCCGTTCGACGGCCTTGAACTTGGAGGCTTCCTCGGCCGGATCATAGAGCGTGATCGCGCTGCCCGAAGCGCCGTTGCGGCCGGTGCGGCCAATACGGTGCACATAGCTTTCCGGCTCGTCCGGCAGGTCGAAATTGATCACGTGGCTGATGCCGACAACATCGATGCCGCGTGCGGCAATGTCGGTGGCAACGAGAACACGCACCGAACCGTCCTTGAAGCCGTTGAGCGCGCGCTGACGGGCGTTCTGCGACTTGTTGCCGTGAATGGCAGCCACATCATAGCCGTCCTTCTCCAGAACGCGGGTGACGGCATCGGCACCATGCTTGGTACGGGTGAAAACGATGACCGAAGACAGCGTTTCGTCTTTCAGCATGGCCGACAGGACCTGCTTCTTCTGCTTGGTCGGGATCATGTGCACGACCTGCTTGATCTCGGCGGCGGTTGTGCCCTGCGGCGCCACTTCCACGCGGATCGGGTTGCGCAGCAGGCTTTCAGCCAGCGTCGCCACTTCCTTCGGCATGGTTGCGGAGAAAAGGGCCGTCTGGCGGTCCTTGTGCGTGCCCTTGGCAATGCGCTTCACATCGTTGATGAAGCCCATGTCGAGCATGCGGTCGGCTTCATCGAGCACAAGCCAGCGCGTTTCCGACAGGTCAACGCGGTTGTCACGCACCAGATCGGTCAGGCGGCCGGGTGTGGCGATGAGAACATCAACGCCGCCCTGCATCTTGTTGATCTGCGCAGCGCGCGATACGCCGCCGAGCACGAGCGCGGTCGAAATATGCGCGCCCTTGGAGAGCTTGCGGACCGTTTCTTCGATCTGCACGGCCAGTTCGCGGGTTGGCGCGAGGATGAGCGCACGGGCGGTCTTGCCCTTGCGCTTGTCGCCGATGGTCAGAATCTTCTGCAGGATCGGCAGGCTGAACGCCGCCGTCTTGCCGGAGCCCGTCTGGGCAATGCCGAGAATGTCCTGACCGGCGAGCTGTGCCGGGATGGCCTGTTCCTGGATGGGCTTGGGAGTAGCCATTCCAGCTGCCTCGACTGCTTTGAGCAGGATGGCATTCAGACCCATGGCGGCAAAGCCGGTTTTTTCAATATTTTCCAATTCAATCTTCTTTCATTGGCCAGACGCGATGGGAGATCGCGGGCCATAAACACATCACAGGGCGCAACCTGCATGCAACATATTCGGGATGAACGACGAGACGCGGAGAACCCTGAGGATTCTATGCGACTTGCGCAGCCGTGCCTGTGACAGTGTGTCAGCAGGTCTTAGACGCCACGAAGTCCGCAATCGGAAGACCGGAGTGTCCGGTCCAAGCGCCTGAGTGGCATATGGGCTCTCTTGGGCAAAAAAGCAAACGATTTTATTGTGCGCCGCAAAATAGCACTTTCGATGAAACGATTCATCCGGCCAAAGTCAGCGGTTCATCCGGTCGCCCGGCGGTCAGACTACCGCTATAAAGCGCCGCAATCAGATCGGACTGGGTGACCATGCCGACAAGCCTGTCATTGTCGTCGGCGACGGGCAAATGATGCAGTCCCCTGTCCGCCATGGCCGGCACGAGGTCCGTCACCAGCGTTTGCGGACGGACGAACTGCACTTCGCTGGTCATGATATCGGCAACGGTGCGATGCTTCAGACGATCCAGCTTGACGGCGCGGCGCAGGCGGCGCGCCAGACCGATATGCAGATCGCCATCCCGATCCCAGTTGGCATTTTCCATGAAATCGGTCTGGGTGACGATGCCGATGATGTTGCGGTGGGCATTCACGACAGGCAATGCCTTGATGCGATGCTTGACCAGCAGCGCCCAGGCGAGATGCAGCGGCGTGTCGGCTTTCACCGTGGCAAGGTCGGTGGACATGATCTGCGCGCAGCGCACCTCGCCGAAACGCCTGCGGTAGGCCTGCATCTCGGTCTTGTGCAGGATGGCATCGAGATCGTCAGGGCTGACATTGAGCACTTCGTCATATTGGCGCAGCACCGTATCGAGGTCCGCTGGGGTAAACCCGATGCGCCGAGTCGGCAGTGGATCGGCCGTCTTGTGCACGTTCGCCGCGGGTACGGGCGTGATGTGCGGATAGCGGCGGCCGGTGAGATTGTTGTAGGCCAAGGCCGCAATCAGCAGCAGAAGGGAGTTGAGCCCGACGGGCCACAGCACAAAGCCATAACCGAGATTGTGCACGACAGGACCGCCGAGCACGGCCGTCAGGGCAACAGCCCCGCTGGGCGGATGCAGCGAACGGGTGGCGATCATGGCCAGAATTGCCAGGGACACCCCAACCGCCGAGGCGATAACGAGATCGGGAATCCACAGTGCACAGGTGACGCCGATCAGCGCCGCGATGGTATTGCCAACCATGATTGACCAGGGTTGTGCCAGCGGACTGGAGGGAACGGCAAACAGCAGAACGGCCGAAGCGCCCATGGGCGCGATCAGCAGCGGCACTGCGGTTGTCGCGCCCAGCGCCTGCTCGCTGACGACGCCGGTGACAAAAACGCCCAGCAAAGCCCCGAAACAGGCGCGCAGGCGCTCCATGGTGCTGACCGGTGCCAGCGCGGGCAGAAACCGCTGCAGATTGGACAGGATTGCTTTCATCATGCGTTCTCGACGTTGCGCCCAAGCGCATACCGCCTCGCATCCGCGCTGGCAAAGAATGATTTTCTTGAAAACAGAGATTATCTAGAAAAGTAATCCGAGATCCCGGCAATGGTCCGGCTATTTGGCGAAATGCTTTGCGCCTGCGACACACAGAATGACGGCCATCGTCACAAGGATCATCGACCAGCCCACGGTCTCGTGCAGCAGCGTAGCTGCCAGAACCAGCCCGAAGAAAGGCTGCAGCAGCTGCAGCTGCCCTACGGCGGCGATGCCGCCCTGCGCCAGACCGCGATACCAGAAGATGAAGCCGATCAGCATGGAAAACAGCGAGACATAGGCAAGACCAAGCCAGGCGCCCTGCCCGATCACGCTCCAATCATGCGGCATGATGTAGAGTGTCAGCGGCAGCATCAGGGGCAGCGACACGACAAGAGCCCAGGAAATAACCTGCCAGCCGCCGAGCCTGCGCGACAGCCGTGCACCCTCCGCATAGCCAAGGCCGCAGACAATGATGGCCGCAAACATCAGGAGATCGCCGGTCAGCGAGGCAGTGCCCCCCTGATAAACCGCAAAACCGACAACACACAGACTGCCGAGACAGGAAAAAACCCAGAAGACCGGGCGCGGACGTTCGCCGCCGCGCAGCACGCCGAAGATCGCTGTCGACAACGGCAGAAGGCCGATGAACACGATGGAATGGGCCGATGTGACATGGCGCAGCGCCAATGCCGTCAACAGGGGAAAGCCGACGACGACACCGAGCGCCACCACCAGCAACGACATGAGGTCCGCCTTGGCCGGGCGCTTTTCGCGAAATGCCAGCAGCATGGCCAGTCCGAGCAAAGCGGCAATCGTGGCACGGGCGACCGTCAGGAACACCGGATCAAAATCGGCGACAGCCACGCGCGTGGCGGGCAGCGAACCGCTGAAAATCACCATTCCGACGAATCCGTTGATCCAGCCGCTCGTCATCTTGTCCATCAGTACACCTCGTTTTGCCTGGAGCATTCTGTCCAGACGGCGTGGTACCGTTCAGACAAAATTGCTCTGGGGTATCGGCTCATGGCCATGGATTTTCCAGAGACGGTACAGTACAATAGTGACAAACTGTCATGGTGTATCGAGCGGTACAGATGGATGAGAAAACCGAAATTGCCGGACGGGACGCGACGCTTGTCGAACGCGTGATGCAGGCGATCCGCCAGCGGATTGCCGCGCGCACGCTCGGCCCTGGCGCGCGCCTGCCCTCGATCCGCAGCTTTGCCGCAACCATGCAGGTATCGAAATCCACCATTGTCGAAGCCTATGACCGGCTTGCGGCTGACGGCACGATCCAGTCGCGCCGCGGTTCCGGCTTCTATGTTGCCGGACACATGCCGCCGCTGTCCCTGGCGGAGATCGGCCCGCGGCTTGATCACGCCATCGACCCCTTGTGGGTTTCGCGCCTGTCACTGGATGCCGATGACGGCATGCCAAAACCCGGATGCGGCTGGCTGCCGGCGTCGTGGATGCCGGAGGCTGGCGTACGCCGCGCGCTGCGGACACTGGCGCGCGCCGGCGACGCCCTGCTGACCGACTATGCGACACCGCTGGGACTGAAACCGCTGCGCCAGCTTCTGGCGCGGCGCATGGCCGAACACGGAATCGAGGCCGCCCCGGACCAGATCATGATCACCGAATCCGGCACGCAGGCCATCGATCTCCTGTGCCGCTCCCTCGTTGGACCGGGCGACGCGGTCATTGTTGACGACCCCTGCTATTTCAATTTCCACGCCCTGCTGCGGGCGCATCGGGTCAAGATCATCAGCGTTCCCTATACGCCGCATGGACCTGACCTCGAGCGCTTTGCCGAGGCCCTGGCGGAACATCGCCCGCGCCTCTACATCACCAATTCCGCCCTGCACAACCCGACCGGCGCGGTGCTGTCGCCTGTCATTGCCCACCGCCTGCTCAAGCTGGCGGAACAGCACGACCTCACCATCGTCGAAGACGACATTTTTGCCGATTTCGAACATGAACCAGCGCCGCGCCTTGCCGCCTTTGACGGGCTGGAGCGCGTCATTCACATGGGCAGTTTTTCCAAATCATTGTCGGCCTCTGTGCGTTGCGGCTTCATCGCCGCCCGCCGGGACTGGATCGACGGACTGGTCGACCTGCGCATCGCCACCTCGTTCGGCGGCGGCCGCCTGTCGTCGGAACTCGTTCTGCTGATGCTGAAGGACGGCACTTACCGCAAGCATATGGACCATCTGCGGGCCCGCCTCGCCCATTGCATGGGTGAAACCAGCGTGAAACTCAAAGCGCTTGGCATCATGCCATGGATTGAACCGCGCGGCGGCATGTTTCTCTGGTGCAAACTGCCGGAGGGCATCGACGCGGGAAAGGTTGCCCAGGCAGGCTTGCGGGAGAACATCGTTTTTGCGCCCGGCAATGTGTTCAGCCAGACTCATTCAGCCGACAATTATATGCGCTTCAACGTGGCTCAATGCGCAGATCCGCGCATCCTGCGCGTGCTGGAGACAACGTTAAATGGCCGCGAGCATGCCCTGGAGCGTTAGAACAGTGCGCCAGTTGCGCGCCGTGAGCGGCACTTTCAGCACCTTGTCGAGCGCTTCTGCCATTTTCGACCTGCCGAAACCATCGGGCGTGTAGAGATAGAGCACTCTGTTGCGAACCGTAAATTCCTCGGTTTCGCTGGCGCGGCTGGCAAGCTCCACCAGCGCCGCATCCGTCGGATCATCGTCCATGATCACCGCATGCAGGTTTTTCGGATTGTCGAGCGCCTCCGGATAGGCGTTCTTGCTGACCATGGCGTTCCATTCATCCCCGGTGCGGATTGTCACACGCGATGGAAAGCCAAAGGTCCGCGGAAAGATTTCCCCGATGATTTCGGCAACGCGGCGTGCGGTCTGCTCCGACGACAAAATGACATTCCCGCTCTGCACATAGGTTTTGACATCGCCAAATCCTGCCACCGCCAGGACGGTGCGCAAGGTCTCCATTTTGACGATCTTGTTGCCACCGACATTGATTCCCCTGAACAGCACCACATATTTCGTCATTCTGCTCCCCTGTCGATTTGTTCCGCCAGTTGCGCGAGTTTCAGCACCGTGTTCCAGTTGCGTGCTGTCGCGGCGACTTTGAGCGTTGTCTCGATCTTGCTGTAAAGTTTGGATTCCGCAGCACCCTGCGGCGGGTAATAATAGAGCACCGTACCGTCGATGGCGAACTGCTCCGGTCCGGCATTTTTCCGCGCCAGGGCTTCCACCGCCTCCGGAGCAGGCTTCTTCTCCAGAACATAGGCATGCAGCGTGTCGCCTTCACCTTCAGGAAACGGATTGCCTGCAATGAGCTTTTTCCAGGCAGCTTTGCTGACGATCATGATAGACTTTGAAAAAGCAAATTTTTCCAGCGCGATAGCAGCGACTCTTGCCACGATCTGCTTCGGCGTCCTGTCCGAAACCAGAACGACGTTGCCGGTGTTGATGTAAGTGACAACCTTCTCGAAACCGTCGGCAAGAAGCGCGGCCTTCAACGGCTGCACCGGCAACGATGTTGCACCGCCGACGCCGCGAAACAGAATGATGTAGGTTGTTCTGCGCCCCATGCCACCCCTTAGCCTGACACCGGGATTTTTCCCTCACGCCATGCCAATCCACGACCCCGGCGCCAATCTTTGCATCGGATGGAAGGAACTGCAATGGCCGGAAATATTCTAGATAATCAACCCGGCAATGGTTTCGTTCTCGGTAATATCCTGATAGGCCCAGCCCGCTTCATCAAAGCGCTGGAACAGAGTATCGAAGTTCGCCTTGTTCTTGGTTTCGATGCCGATGAGCACCGAACCGAAATTGCGGGCGGATTTCTTCAGATACTCAAAGCGCGCCACATCATCCTCCGGACCGAGCAGATCAAGGAATGACCGCAAGGCGCCGGGACGCTGCGGGAACCGGAAGATGAAATACTTCTTCAATCCCTCATAGCGCAGGGAACGTTCTTTCAGTTCCGGCAAGCGCTCGAAATCGAAATTGCTGCCTGAAATGACCAGGATGATGCGCTTGCCCTTCAGATCGCTCTTCCGGAAATCCTTGAGCGCATCGATGGCAAGCGCGCCGGCGGGCTCGACAACAATGCCTTCGATGTTCAGCATTTCAATGATGGTCGAACTCAAGCGGTTTTCCGGAATCAACATCACAGAATCCGCGGTGAACTCCTTGAGAAGCTTGAAGTTTTCCCGGCCAATCTCGGCAACGGCAGCCCCGTCGACAAAGTTGTCGACCGTATCGAGCTTGACGCGTTTTCCCGCCTCCAGACTGCGCTTGAGGCTGGGGGCGCCCGCAGGTTCGACAAAGCGGAACCGGGTTTCCCAGCCAAGATCGGTGAGATAGCGCGTCACGCCAGCAGAAAGTCCGCCGCCGCCGACCGGCAGGATGATCAGGTCCGGCTTGCGCTTGTCGGGAAGCTGCGCCGCGATCTCATGTGCGACAGTCGCCTGCCCGGTAATGATATCCGCGTGATCGAAGGGCGGCACCATGACCGCACTCTTGTCGGCGGCAAAATCCTGCGCCGCCGCGTAGCACTGGTCAAAAATATCGCCGACGAGGCGGATTTCGATGAACTCACCGCCAAATGTCCGGGTCTTGTCGATCTTCTGCTGCGGGGTCGTCACCGGCATGAAGACCACGCCATGCTTGCCGAAATGGCGGCAGATGAAAGCAAAACCCTGCGCATGATTGCCCGCCGATGCGCACACAAAGGTCGCATCTTCGGCTTTATGCTCGTTCAGGTAGTGGGCAATGAAATTGAAGGCGCCGCGAATCTTGTAGGAGCGGACCGGCGACAGATCCTCGCGTTTCAGCCAGATCTGCGCGCCATATTTCTGCGAAAGATAATGATTGAGTTGCAGCGGCGTTTCCGGGAACAGCGCACGCATTTTTTCCGTCGCGCGGTCCACAGCCTTGATGAATGCAGTCATAGGAACAGGTCAACCTTCTCGAATGTTCTGACATCGATAATGCCGACATCGGAAATACGCAATTCGGGAATGACCACCAGCGCCAGCAGCGAGTGCTGCATATAGGCGTTGTTGAGGCTGCACCCCATGGCGCGCATGGCATTCACCAGCTTGTCCGCCTTGGCCGCAACTGCTTCCGCCCGCTGATCCGACATCAGTCCGGCAATCGGCATTTCCACCAGCGCCAGCTCGCGCCCCTTGGAGAACAGCACCACGCCGCCGCCAACTTCGCCAAGGCGGTTGGCGGCCCTTGCCATGTCATCCTTGTTGGTGCCGACAACGATCATGTGGTGGCTGTCATGGGCAACCGTCGATGCCATGGCGCAATCCAGCGTGTAGCCGAAGCCGGAAACAAAGCCGTTGACCACGGCACCGGTGCCGCGATGCCGCTCCACCAGAGCGATCTGGCACACATCATTGCGCCGGTCCATCTGCACGATGCCGTCGGACACCGGCAGTTCCGCTTCCAGCGCCTTTGTCGGCGCCTGGTTTTCGATGACGCCGATCACCCGCGCCGTCACCTGCTTGCCGGGTTTGGGCGCCTTGATGTCGAAATCCCTGGCATTGAGTTTCTTGCCAAGCTTGATCGTGTTCTTGGCAAAGGCCGGATAGTCATAGGCTGGAATGTCGGCGGCAAGCTTGCCTTTTTCCGCCAGAAGCACCCCGCGGCCATAGACCCGGTCGATTGTCAGATTGGCGAGGTCCGAAACAATGAGAAAATCGGCAAGGCGGCCGGGGGTGATCGACCCGATCTCGCGCTCCATCCGGAAATGCTGTGCGGTGTTGAGCGTTGCCATCTGGATTGCCGTCACCGGCTTCAATCCCTGTGCGATTGCGTGGCGAACCACCCGGTCCATGTGGCCATCATTAACCAGCGTGCCGGAATGGCTGTCATCGGTGCACAGGATGAAATTGCGCGGATCGATCCCCTGCTCCGTCACCGCCTTGATCTGACTGGCGACATCGTACCACGCCGAGCCGAGCCGCAGCATGGCGCGCATGCCCTGGCGTACGCGGGCAATCGCATCTTCCATGCGCGTGCCCTCGTGATCGTCCTCCGGCCCGCCCGCCACATAGCCATGGAAGGCACGGCCAAGTTCCGGCGAGGCAAAATGCCCGCCCACGGTCTTGCCGGCCTTGACGGTCGCATCGATGCCGCCGCGCATGGTTGCGTCATTGTTGGCAACGCCGGGGAAATTCATCACCTCGCCAAGCCCGACAATGTTCGGCCATGTCATGGCTTCCGCCACGTCGGCCGGGCTGATGGCCGCACCCGCATTTTCAAGACCCGGTGCCGAAGGAACGCAGCTTGGCATCTGCACATGCACGTTGATCGGCATGGCCAGCGCCTCGTCATGCATCAGCCGGACGCCCTCCAGGCCAAGCACATTGGCGATTTCATGCGGATCGATGAACATGGAGGTCGTGCCATGCGGGATGACGGCGCGCGTGAATTCGGTAACGGTGACCATCCCGCTTTCCACATGCATATGCGCATCGCACAGGCCCGGCACGAGGTAGCGGCCGCCCGCATCGATCACCTTGGTTTTGGGGCCGATGCAGTGTTCGGCCCCGTGGCCGACAAAGGCAAACCGTCCGGCAACAACAGCGATATCGATGCCCGCAATAATCTCGCCGGAATAGACGCTGACAAGGCGGCCGTTGCGCACGACAAGATCGGCATGGCTGCGGCCCATGGCAACATCCACGAGCAACGGTGCCGATTCTGTCCATGCCTGCGGCTTGTTGCCGGTTCTCGCCTGTCTGCTCATCTCATCACCTCATTCACTATCCATATAATCCATATACGAAAAATACGCCTGCAACTGTGTTTCCGGCGCAATCGTTGAAAAAAACCTGAAATCTTGAGGCCACTCGCCGGGTGGCGCTGGATGGCAAGGCGGCAAACTTTATCTGCCGGCGCTTCAGCGCGCCGGAATAACAACGTAGCTGACGGCCTTGGTCTGATCGGGATAGTATTTGTAGCCGAGCGTGATGTGCTTGATGTCCGTGGGCAGGTTGGTGACACCCGCGCCTTGCATCAGCCCCTGCACCACCGGGTTCGGGGCCTCACCGAACCAGACAAACAGCGCGGGAAACCGGATGCGGGCCGCAGCATTGGGCATTTCCCAGTGGATCGGGCTCAGGGACTGATCGTAAAGGCGCAGATTCCCCGGCAATTGCGGACCATCCGAAACCACAGTCACATAGTGTCCGTCAGCCCGCGTCGCCGCGTAGAGCTTGCCATAGTCCAGCTGGCCGATGGACGGAGCCCCGCCCTCATAGGCGTAGAGGATATTGACCGCCAGTATCGGAATGACGGCAAGGCTGCACAGTGCACCGACAATGGCAAAGCGCTTCAGCGGCAGGTCCGAGGCGATGTAACGGCCAAGCAGCATTGCCAGATAGAGCGGTGACAGAAAAAGCACCGGTTGCAGCCAGCGATCCTTGACCTCGGCCGCACCGCTGACAAGGACACCGACAAAGACGGCGGCCAGCGCGAACAGCAGAACACGGCCGAGAAAGGTTTCGCCGTCGCTCAAACCTGCCTTCGGCGTGATCTGCTGCGCACGGCTGCGCCACCAGGCCACGGCAAAGAATACCAGCGCGACGCCGGAGAAGAGGATGCCATTGAGAAACAGTTTCCATTCGCCATGCAACCGGCTGACAATGAACTGCCCGCCCTCATTGATCTGGAACTTGTGCGAGCGCGCCAGGAGGTTGTCCATGTGGGAGAGCGCCCATAGGCCGGTCGGCGTCACGGCTGCAAAAAAAGCTGCAAGCGTCAGAATGGATTTGGACGACAGAAGAACGGCCCGGTAGGCGGGAACCGAAAGCCCGGCCAGGATCAGGCCGACCAGAAAGAAGCCCGCATTGAATTTTCCGAGAAGTCCGGCTGCGATACCCAGCCCCAGCAAGGCGGCAGACAGCCAGGAACGCGATTTCATGTGCCAGGCAAAGGCAAGGAACGCCCAGGCGCAGCCGGTGGTCGCACCGACGGAATGGGTCAGGGTCCGCTGCGATTCCCACGCGATCTGCGGCAGGAGAAACACGCCGACCATGCCGGCCGCCGCAACCGCCTTTCGCATTCCCAGCAGCCGGGCGCCGCCATAAACGCTGACGAAGAGGCTTGCCAGCATGCCGAACTTCACCAGGAAGACAGTCGACATGCGGATACCGAAAACATCCCCCGCCACGCTGTTTATCCAGGTATAAAGCGGCGGCTGCGAGCCGCCATAGCCCCATTGCAGCGCACCGACATAGGCCAGCTGTTCGGCATCATCGACGCCGGCGCCGTTGGAAATGATCGTCAGGAACACCACCTGAAAGGCGAAATACAGCAGAACAAACAGCAGCCCCGGATTCTCCGACGCCAGTTGTCTGACACTGCGCAAGGGAGACTGAAGCGGAATAGCGGACATTGATCTCTCATACTTTTGGATAAGCCGCTTCTAGTCCAACTAGAAGTGGAAATCCACCAGTACGTGTATCCGATGGTCAGACTGCGTCTCGCCGCCGCTGGAACGCGTGCCGCACATTCGGGCCGGCCGCGACTGGCATATTGCAAAAGGGGACAGCAGCGTCCCTTTTCAAGTCCATGCAAGTGGCTAATGTCCCTAACTGTAGTTGCAATGTTCAGGGAGAGAGATCGGACATAACGTCTACAATTATTGCGGTCGAAAGCCTGTGAGTGGCGAAACGACAGGGCGCTGAGTATCTGGTGCGCTTCTTATGCGAAATTGATGACGGCATCTGAACAGCAAATCTCACACGAATATTCAAGCCTCACCAAAACAAGAACAATTCCTGGGGTGGGGTGAAGGGGCGGGATCGGTCAGTATCCCGCCCTTTCCTTTTGCGCTTTTCAATGAAGACAATAGCGCCGAAAATTAATCTGAAATTTCAACTAAATTTCCGTGTCCTTCATCCGTCTCTGTAGTGCCGGTTGCTTCCGGCTTCGGGGCTTGGTCATTGGACCATGGGCGTGGGAACGTGATCGAGCCCCGATTTTCGGCCCAGGCGCAAAATCCCATTTTACCGGCAAACGGCAGTTGACGGAATCGTGCGAACCGTTGAAAAGCATAGGCGCGCGGACGTGGCGAAACTGGTAGACGCAAGGGACTTAAAATCCCTCGGCCATAGGTCATGCGGGTTCGACCCCCGCCGTCCGCACCATATCCCATCCCCGCACATTTCATCATACTGCCGTTCAACACTGCCCTTGGCATTTTCATATCCACACTATATACGCTCCATATACGAACCATATATGGAGATACCCATGGGCATTGTGAGCATAGACGACGATCTGCACGATCAGCTGCGCCGGGCGAGCAAAGTGTCGTGCCGCTCGATCAACGCGCAGGCCGCCTATTGGATCAAGATCGGCATGCTCTGCGAGACCAATCCGACGCTCAGTTTCACCGCGATCATCGAGCGCGAACTCAGCTCCGCCGGTGTTTCGGCACAATCGCTGGCCGCGAGTGAAGCATGACGAAGCTGCCTCAGGAACTGGCATTGCTGGCCGAATCCGGCCGGCTGCTGGCGTCCGTGTTCGGGCTGCTGGATCGAACCCCGCTGATCGGTCTGTCGACGCTTCAGATCAACGACATGGCCGAGCGTTTCATCGTTCACGATCTTCAGGCCCGCCCGGCGAGCAAGGGCCAGTATGGCTATGGTTTTGTGTTGAATTCTTCCGTGAACGATGTGGTTTGCCATGGCATCCCTTCCCGATCGGACGTGCTTCGGGATGGCGACATCGTCAATTTGGACATCACCCTCGAAAAGAACGGCTATATCGCGGATTCCAGCAAGACCTATCTCGTAGGCAGCGTCAATCCGGCCGCCAGGCGCCTGGTCCACACCGCCTACGAAGCCATGTGGATGGGCATCCGCGCCGTGCGCCCGGGTGCGCGGCTCGGCGATATCGGCTGGGCAATCGAACGCCATGCCAAGCGCAATGGCTATTCCGTGGTGCATGAATATTGCGGTCACGGCATCGGCCGCGAGATGCATGAGGAACCGCAGATCCTGCACTTCGGCAAGCCGGGAACCGGCCTCACCTTACGTGAGGGCATGGTTTTCACCGTCGAGCCAATGCTCAATCAGGGCCGCCGGACAGTGAAAACACAAGCCGACGGCTGGACCGTCGTGACGAGAGACGGGTCACTTTCCGCGCAGTTTGAACACACCGTTGCCGTTACGGCCGACGGTGTGTCCGTGCTGACGCTGCGTCCTGACGAATTGGCTGCAGGACCAATCAGGCGGCTTGCGCCGGCTGGCTGATACACTCAGCCATGCAGCTTGATGGTGATCTCGGCAACGCGCTTGCCCTGGAACTTTGCTCCTTCCAGTTCCTGCGCCGAAGGCTGGCGCGAACCATCGCCATCGGCTGTCGTGGTCATGCCGTAGGGCGCGCCGCCGCGCACGACATCATTGCCCATCTGCGCCTGATAGGCGTAGGAAAGCGGTACGATGATCATGCCGTGATGCTGCATCTGCCACTGGGTGGAAACAAGCGCCAGCTCCTGACCGCCATGCTGGGTGGCCGAAGAAGCCATGACCGAACCGACCTTGTTGATCAGTGCACCCTTGGCCCAGAGACCGCCGGTCTGGTCGAAAAAGTTCTTCATCTGCGCTGACATCGAGCCAAAGCGCGAGGATACGCCAACGATGATCGCGTCGTAGGTTTCGAGTTCGTCCACCGTGGCGATGTCCGCCTTCTGGTCGAGCTTGTAGTGATAGGCCTTCGCCACATCGAGCGGAACCAGTTCCGGCACGCGCCGGACAGTGACGTCAGCGCCGGCTTCCCGTGCGCCGTCCGCAGCGGCATAGGCCATCTGCTCCATATGTCCCCAGCTTGAATAATAAAGCACCAATACCTTGGCCATGATCGTCTCCATTGTTGCAACCGTCGGGCGGGCTAATGCCCTCGCTCTTCCTCAACCTACGCTTTTCGCTGTTCATTAAAACAGACATTGTTGCGACATACTGTTCACCATTTGAAATGGCTTGCGGCGGCTGTTTGCGCCCATTACGGTCGCCACCGCGATAGGAGAATCCAGATGACGAATGAAGTCGTGAGCGCTGCCATGCTTGCCATTGGCGACGAGTTGCTGTCCGGCCGGACCAAGGACAAGAATATCGGCCATCTCGCCGATATTCTGACGGCGGTCGGCATAGATCTGAAGGAAGTGCGGATTGTTCCCGATGAGGAAGACCGCATCGTCGAGGCATTGAATGCCCTGCGCGGCGCCTATGATTATGTCTTCACCTCCGGCGGCATCGGCCCTACGCACGACGATATCACCGCGGATGCCATTTCAAAGGCATTCGGCGTGCCATGCGAGCACGATGCCAAGGCCATGAAGCTGATGGGCGACAATTATGCCGCACGCGGCATGGAGTTCACCGAAAGCCGCCAGCGCATGGCACGCATGCCGCGCGGCGCGGTTCATATCGACAATCCCGTCTCGACCGCTCCGGGGTTCAACATCGGCAATGTCTATGTGATGGCGGGTGTTCCATCGATTTTTCAGGCCATGCTCGACAATGTGATTCCGACATTGAGGGTCGGCAAGCAGCTGCTTTCCCGTTCGGTCAACTGCCCTTTCGGCGAAGGCACGATCGCCATACCGCTGCGCGATATTCAGGCGGCACATCCCGATACGATCATCGGTTCCTATCCGAAGTATGAAAACAACAGGTTTTCAACGGAATTGGTTGTCCGTGCCCGTGACGAGGACAAGCTCGCCGCCGCAGAACAGGCCGTGCGTGCCATGGTGGAACAACTCGCATCGGGCAAGCAAATCTAGGGAACCATAGACGGCTGGCCAACGTTCCATTTCGCACCTGCGATAAAATCACACGCGCCGGTCTTGCGTTCGGAGCGTATAATGCTCTGAATAGGAAGATCGAGTATCAACCGATGGAGGCCAGCATGGCATTTCGCACGATCATCGCTTTTATCCGCAGCGAGCGCGAGGCGCCAAGGGTTATGGGCGCGGCAAAGCTGATCGCCTCGTCAAGTGAGCGAACCCATATTATCGGCCTCTACACGATCCCCTCTCCCATCGTTTACGCCGATCCCACCGGCTTTGCCGATACGACCCTGTTCGAAGCGCACGAACAGCGGCACAAGGAGAACTCGGAAGCAATCTCCGCGCTGTTCAACAAGGAAATGGGCAAAGGCAAGATTTCCCACGAGTTCCGGATCGTGCGCTCGGAAAGCAGCAGCCCGTCGGCCGGCGTTACCCAAAGCGCCCTGCGTGCCGATATCATCGTGGCCGGGCAACCGGACCCGGACGATCCGGACAGCGTCAATGACGTCACCGACCCGCTTGTCATGGAAAGCGGACGTCCGGTATTGTTTGTTCCCTACAAGGTTGAACTTCCCGCGAAAATCCACCGCGTGCTCGTTGCCTTCAACGGCAAGCGCGAGGCTTCGCGGGCAGCTTTCGATTCCCTGCCCTTTCTGATCAAGGCAGAGCGTACGGATGTCGTGTGGATCGATCCGAAGAAAACCACCGACCCGAACATGGATATTCCAGGTACCCCGCTTTCAGACGCCCTGCGCCGCCACGGCGTCAACGTCAATCCGTTCACGATTGACTCCAACGGCGAGGCTGCGGACAAGATCCTGCGCCGCAAGATTGCCGATGATAAAGTCGATCTGGTTGTCATGGGTGCCTATAGCCAGTCGCGCCTCAAGGAATGGGTATTCGGCGGCGTTACCAGCTCATTCATATCGGACATGCCCTGCCTGACGCTGATGTCACGCTGAGGATTGAGCGGATAAAGCCGTAAATCACATGTTTCTGCCTCCTTGCAACAGACAGGCTGCGCAAGCAGCTTGCCATGGGCAGGCATTTCCCGCTATTGCGAGACGCATTCCCTAGTGGTCCGATTCTGACATTTGCGTCCCTTTTGATACAGCCCATTCGGGCAAATGTCAGAATCAAAGGACCACTAGTAAGTTTATATTTCTAGTGGAACTTTGAATTTGACATTCGCAGGTTCCGCGTGATGTCAAATGGGGGCGAATGTCAAATTCGTTCCACTAGCGGATTAGCTCCGCCTGTTTCGTGTTTTCTTGATGGAGTGCGCCATGTCTCTTCCCGATAAAGCTTTTCCGGTTTCCTGGGACCAGTTCCATCGGGATGCCCGTGCCCTTGCCTGGCGTGTGGCCGGCATGCAGCGCGAATGGCGCGCCATGGTCGCCATCACCCGCGGCGGTCTCGTACCGGCGGCGATCATCTGCCGCGAACTCGGCATCCGCATGATTGAAACCGTGTGCATCGCCTCCTATCACGACTACGAAGAACAGGGCGAACTCAAGGTGCTGAAAGACGTCGATCCGCGCCTCCTGGAAGATGGCGGCGACGGCATTCTCGTCATCGACGACCTGACCGATACCGGCAAAACCGCTGCCGTCGTGCGCGCCATGATGCCCAAGGCGCATTTTGCCACGGTCTATGCCAAGCCGAAGGGCCGCCCGCTGATCGACACGTTCGTCACGGAAGTCTCGCAGGATACCTGGATTTATTTCCCCTGGGATATGGGCCTGACCTATCAGGAGCCCATCACCAAGGGCCACCGGGGCTAACCGGCCACGCCGCGGCGGACAAGCCAAAAGCCGCTTCCGCCCAACCGCGCAGACCGGAGCCATGATCTCACTGGAGGCCATGGCATGCCTGCCTCAGCGCCGTTCATTCCGGCTGCCCCTTATTCTTCCGTCGAATAGATTCCCTGCTTTCGAACTGGTATTGCCTCACCGCGGGCCGATGTTGTTTTTTTGCACTGCTGTTCAAAAAATCGACACAAGTCGCATATAAGCTAGGAACAGCGCCTATGAAGTGATTGCGATTTGCAAGAATCGGTTCACAATCATTGAAACAAATCGCAAAAAAAGAGCGGAGCATTGAACTTAAATTACGCCAACGAGATCGTGACGGAAAAACGGATTGAAATGCCGGACGGCAGAATCCGCCAGGTTGCCGCGCTCGTTTACCGGGTCAAGAAACAGCAGACCGAAATTCTCCTGATCACCAGTCGCGGGACCGGGCGATGGGTGCTGCCCAAGGGCTGGCCGCAGGTTGGCAAAACCTTTGCGCACTCGGCCAAGGCCGAGGCCTATGAGGAAGCCGGAGCACGCGGCGATATCGCCCCCTTCTCGGTTGGCGTCTACCGCTATGAAAAACACGATATGTCGGAAGGCGAATGCGGCGATTTCGTCGTCGATGTCTTTCCCATGCATTTTTCCCATCAGGAAAAGAACTGGCCCGAGCGCGGCGAACGCCGTCTTGAATGGGTCAGCGTGGAAGAATGCGCGCGCCGGGTCGAAGAACCGGAACTAAAGGCCCTCATTGCGAGTTTTGATCCGGCGCTCGTCACCCTGCGCTGACAGTCAGGACATGCGATATGATCCGTCTCCATTTTCCGCTCGCCATTATCGCCATCCTTTCCAGCCCTGCCCTTGCTCTCGACAATGCGCAGCTGCAGAAGATCGAGCATGGCTGCATCGACGAGACCGCATCCTCATCGCCGGAAGAGCGAATCAGCAACTGCAACAGCTGGATTGACAGTGCGCCGGATGCGCTGCGCCCCAAGGCCTATTATGACAGGGGCAACGCCTATCTCGATGCCCAGAAGCTCGACCTTGCCGTTGCGGATTATTCCCACGCCATCAGCCTGAAACCGGACTTCAAGGATGCCTGGTATAGCCGCGGCTATGCCAGGCACGACCTGGGCGATTACGATCAGGCGATCGATGACTACAACACCGCGCTCAAGCTGGCGCCCGAAGACATCGACAGCCTGTACGGCAAGGCCTATGCCTATCAAAAGAAAGGCGATCTCGACGCCGCCATTGCCGGCTACACCGCCGTCATCCGCCTCAAGCCCGATTACCCCACCGCCTATTACAACCGCGCCATTGCCTACAACGCCAAGGGCGATACGGAAAATGCCACGCGCGACGCGCTTGAATATGAGCGTCTGAAGGACAAGAACCCACAATAGGTGGTGTCGGCCGGTGGGTGGCGCCACGTTTCCATGCATAGCCAGCTACCGGAAAAACAGGCGAAAGTTCTCCCCGTTATCCACATATGTGACACACAAGATGTTGCGGTCACAAATATGTAAAAAACTAATTCTTGACGCTCGACCCCGAGTCACTTTTTATAGGGCAGTCGTTGCGTTTGTGGCGTGACCGGGGAGTAATGTGACCGGTCTTTTTCCCAGTTTATGCAGTGTTTTTCACAGCTTGCGCCTTCTGGCGCATGCCGGGGATGACCTGTGTCTGCAGTGGGAAGAATACCATCATGCACCGAGAGATATTTGTTGGGTAAATGGTGTTTAACACAATATTTAGTGTTTGCAGGTACATTCAACACCAGATAATGTGACATTCTCATTTGGGGCGAGTCACAAAACAGGCGTCAAAAAAAGGGCCGCCGGGCCAGGGACTGAAGCGGGAAAAACCGCATCGAGGACGGGTCGCGGCGACAGCACCGGATTCAGGGACTGAATCCGGATAGGGCGGGTTTGTGTTCTTGGTGCGCAGCTCTTCACATGGCGCCCGATGAACACTATATATAGAGACAAGGACGAAGCAGATGCGGATCGAACGGCGTTTTACCAAAGAGAATCAGTCAGCCTATGCGGACATTGAGTTCCGCGTAGCCACGAGCGAGATCAAGAATCCCGACGGTTCTGTTGTGTTCCGTCTGGAGAATATCGATGTGCCGGCCCAGTTCAGTCAGGTCGCAGCCGACATTCTCGCGCAGAAATATTTCCGCAAGGCGGGTGTACCGGCCAAGCTGAAGAAGGTTGAGGAAAATTCCGTCCCTTCATGGCTGTGGCGTTCGGTTGCCGATGAGGAAGCCTTGGCAGCGCTGCCGGCCGACGCACGTTACGGCTCGGAAATGGATGCGCGCCAGGTTTTCGATCGCCTTGCCGGCACCTGGACCTATTGGGGCTGGAAAGGCAAATATTTCGATTCGGAAAAAGATGCCCTCGCCTTCCGTGACGAGCTTGCCTACATGCTCGCCACCCAGCGCGTCGCCCCCAATTCCCCGCAATGGTTCAACACGGGCCTGCATTGGGCCTACGGCATCGATGGCCCCGGCCAGGGCCACTATTACGTCGACCCCGACACCGGCAAGCTGACGAAATCAAAATCGTCCTACGAACATCCGCAGCCGCATGCCTGCTTCATCCAGTCCGTTGCTGACGATCTGGTCAATGAAGGCGGCATCATGGATCTGTGGGTTCGCGAGGCCCGCCTGTTCAAATACGGCTCCGGCACCGGTTCCAACTTCTCGTTCCTGCGCGGCGAAGGCGAAAAGCTTTCCGGCGGCGGACGCTCCTCCGGCCTGATGTCCTTCCTCAAGATCGGTGACCGCGCTGCCGGCGCCATCAAGTCGGGTGGCACGACCCGCCGCGCCGCCAAGATGGTCGTGGTTGATGTCGATCACCCGGATATCGAGGAATATATCGACTGGAAGGTCAAGGAAGAGCAGAAGGTTGCCGCGCTCGTGACCGGCTCCAAGATCGTCAAGCAGCATCTGGCTGCCATCATGAAGGCCTGCGTCAATTGCGAGGCCGACAATGGTGATTGCTATGAGCCCGCCAAAAACCCGGCGCTGAAGCGCGAGATCAAGGCTGCCAAGAAGAACCAGGTTCCGGAAAACTACATTTACCGCGTTATCCAGTTCGCCAAGCAGGGCTACACCGATATCGATTTCAAGACCTACGACACCGACTGGGATTCCGAAGCCTACCTCACCGTTGCCGGCCAGAATTCCAACAATTCCGTGTCGCTCAAGGATGAATTCCTGCGCGCCGTCGAGAATGATGGCGACTGGAGCCTGACCGCCCGCAAGGACGGCAAGGTCATGAAGACCCTGAAAGCCCGCGACCTCTGGGAAAAGATCGGTTACGCCGCCTGGGCGTCCGCCGATCCGGGCCTGCACTTCAACACCACGATGAACGATTGGCACACCTGCCCGGCGGCCGGTCCGATCCGCGCCTCCAACCCGTGCTCGGAATACATGTTCCTTGACGACACGGCCTGCAACCTCGCATCGATCAACCTCCTCACCTATCGCGGCAAGGATGGCAAGTTCGACGTGACGGGCTATGAGCACACGGCACGCCTGTGGACCATCGTCCTCGAAATCTCCGTGATGATGGCGCAGTTCCCATCCAAGGAAATCGCCCGCCTCTCCTACGAATACCGCACGCTCGGTCTCGGCTACGCCAATATCGGCGGCCTGCTGATGACCTCGGGCATTCCCTATGACAGCGCTGAAGGCCGCGCCATCGGCGGTGCCCTCACCGCCATCATGACCGGCATTTCCTATGCAACTTCGGCTGAAATGGCCAAGGAGCTGGGTGCTTTCAACGGTTATGCACCAAATGCCGCCAACATGCTGCGCGTCATCCGCAACCATCGCCGCGCTGCCCATGGCGAAACCCAGGGTTATGAAGGCCTCGCCGTCAATCCGGTCGCCCTGATCGCATCCGACTGCCCGGACCAGGACCTGATTGCCCATGCCCGCCAGGCCTGGGACAAGGCGCTGGAACTCGGCGAAAAGCACGGCTACCGCAATGCGCAGGCCACCGTTATCGCGCCGACCGGCACGATCGGCCTGGTCATGGATTGCGACACCACGGGCATCGAGCCGGATTTCGCCCTGGTCAAGTTCAAGAAGCTCGCCGGCGGCGGTTACTTCAAGATCATCAACCGCGCCGTTCCGGAAGCCCTGCGCACGCTCGGTTATTCGGAAAGCCAGATTGCGGAAATCGAGGCTTACGCCGTCGGTCACGGCAATCTCAATCAGGCACCCGCCATCAATCCGGGCTCGCTGAAGGCCAAGGGCTTTACCGACGAGATCATTGCGACGCTGAACACGGCGTTGAAGTCAGCCTTCGACATCAAGTTCGCGGTCAACAAGTGGACCGTGGGCGAAGATTTTGCCAAGAACGTCCTTGGCTTCACCGATGAACAGCTCAACGATTTCTCCTTCGAAATGCTGCCGGCACTCGGCTTCTCCAAGAAGGAAATCGAAGCTGCCAACATCCATATCTGCGGTGCGATGACACTGGAAGGCGCGCCCTTCCTGAAGGAAGAGCATTATCCGGTCTTCGATTGCGCCAATCCATGCGGCAAGATCGGCAAGCGTTATCTCTCGGTCGACAGCCACATCCGCATGATGGCTGCCGCCCAGCCCTTCATCTCCGGCGCGATCTCCAAGACGATCAACATGGCCAATGAAGCGACCGTGGATGACTGCAAGTCCGCCTACATGCTGTCATGGAAACTGGCCCTGAAGGCCAATGCGCTCTACCGCGATGGTTCGAAACTGTCGCAGCCGCTGAATTCCTCGCTGCTCGCCGATGTGGACGACGATGAGGACGACGCCATCGAGGCGCTGATCGAGGCACCCGCTGCCGCCCGTGCGGTGCAGGTCACCGAAAAGATCGTCGAGCGCATTGTCGAAAAATATATCCACGACCGCGAGAAACTGCCGAACCGCCGCAAGGGTTACACCCAGAAGGCCGTCGTCGGCGGCCACAAGGTCTACCTGCGCACCGGCGAGTTCGATGATGGCCGTCTCGGCGAAATCTTCATCGACATGCACAAGGAAGGCGCCGCCTTCCGCGCAATGATGAACAACTTCGCCATCGCCATCTCGCTCGGCCTGCAATATGGCGTGCCGCTGGAAGAATATGTGGAGGCATTCACCTTCACCAAGTTCGAGCCGGCCGGCATGGTTCAGGGCAATGACGCGATCAAGAACGCCACGTCGATCCTCGACTACGTGTTCCGCGAGCTGGCTGTCTCCTATCTCGACCGCCATGACCTCGCCCATGTCGACCAGTCCGACTTCTCCAATACTTCGCTCGGCCGCGGTATTTCCGAGGGCAAGACCGAGCCGGTTTCCAAGGGCCTGACCCGCGGCGCCGTGCTGAAGATGGTCAGCCCCGGCGCTCCCGATCCGAAGGGATTTGGCGCGGCTAGCACACCGAAGGCCATGGCCTCGAACGTGACGGCACTGGCGACGCGCTCCGCGGTTGCTGTTGCGGCCAAGCCGGCTATTGCCCAGGCGCAGGATCAGGCCACCGGCTTCAAGCGTGACTACGAGGAACGCGCCAAGGACCAGCTGGAAGAAGAGACATCCCCTGCCTCCGCCCTGTTTGACGATGCCAGTGCGGAATCCGCGGCGGAAGAAGCCAAGGCCGAAGCAAAGAAGGTGATGTCCGACCGCCGCATCAAGTCGATGATGCAGGGTTATACCGGCGACAGCTGCTCCGAATGCTCCAACTTCACCATGGTGCGCAACGGCACCTGCCTGAAGTGCGATACCTGCGGCGCCACAAGCGGCTGCAGCTAAACACGGCGGTCTTTCGCATATTTGCAAATGAAACGCCCGGGTGATCAGTCGCCCGGGCGTTTCACTGTGCTGGAACCGGCGGCAAGCGCACCCGTCCGATTATCTCATGTCGTCATCAGCGCCGCAGTCCGGCGCAGCCAGTCGGCTGGATCACCGTGATGATAGACGTGCTCCGACGGCTCGATATTATCGATGAACCGCTGGTAGATCACGGCCCGTCTGGCCGCGGCAACCGGCGCGAGAAGACCGGCGGCACGGGCGGGGTCGCAGCCGGGCACCCTGGCCAGCCATGCGCGATTCCAGTGATCCTTGATTGCCTCCGCATGCTCCGGTGCAACCCCGTCGAGAAAGGCCGGCTGATCAAGCAACGGGTGACCGATACCGCTGTCTCCCCAATCAAGCAGCGTCAGCTGCCGTTCCGTCCCGCGAAAATTGCCGGGATGGCAGTCGCCATGAACAAGCGTATCCGGCAATCCGCAGGCGTCGAGTGCAGCGAACCGGGCAGGAAGCTCTTCCACGAAACGCCGCAGCGCTGAGCCTTCCTCCCCCGACAGTTCTGCGCTCGTCCGCTGCACGACACTGGCGATTTCGGCAGACAGGCTCGCGCCGCGCCAGTCGGGCAATCCCATGGCGCGCAGTTCCTCCGTGCGGCCGATCCACAGGGCCTGCATGTCGACAAGCAGCGTCACCATGCCGAGCAGTTGCGGCAGGGACGCCTCAAACAGGTCATTGCCTGGAATCTCAGCAAGCAGAAGGCGCCCGCTATCATCGTGTCCAAACAGTTCGGGAACGCGCTGTCCGCGCAACGCGGTGATGATGCGCGACTCATGCCCCAGGAACGGCGGCACGACTTTCAGCCACGCCGATTGGCCGCCGATGGGGATGCGCCAGACGCTGGAGAGATTCCAGGTGCGAACCTGAACGGGTTTGCCGGTGGCAGCCAGGCCGTGGCCGGCAAGCACCTGCTCCGCCCAACCGAGATCAGCGGCGGGACCGCCGGGCGTGGCGTAGGCGCGGCGCAGCGCATGGGCTTCGATCCTCCCGGTCCAGACCTGCGCCGGCACGGGCTCCGCAATCTCGGCGAGATAGGTGACTTCCACCCCAGGCGGCCGATCCCGCGCCACGTCGAGCAGGCGCAGGATCGTCACCTCGATGCCATGCTGCTCGCGGGCGGCGCGCACGACAGACTCCACCTCCTGCCACCACGGAACATCGACAGGCATCGGCGGCAGGCTACCGACCACCGCGCCGTCAGGTGTGACCAGCACCAGCCGTGCTGCGCGCGGCGGAACCGTTGTTTGTTCTTCGCTCTCTATTTTATGCTCCTGTCGCTGACCCGCCCCGCGGTTTCCTGCATTGGCGTTGATATAGACGATCCCTGCAAAAGCCATAGGACCTGCCGGAATATCCGGCAACACATGTCTCACCTGCAGCTTGGTACGGCGGCGCGGGCCGCTCGATTGTCGTTACGGAAAGGCGAACCTCGCTGCCCTGGCAGAGCGTACTGCCACGACGCTCGACACCACCGCCAGGCTTGCAAGGATCGCGCCCGACAGGGGAAGCGCCAACAGCGACGCATTCTTCATCGTCAGGCCGCCGACAGCTGTTCCCAGCCCCACGCCAAGGTGCATCGCGGAGAAATTGAGGCTGACGCCCGCTTCCGCGGTCTCGGGACTGGCCGCCATCAGAAAGCTCTGCACCACCGGAGAAATCATCCAGCTGATGCAACACCAGATCATCATCAGCATGAATGCCAGCCAGGGCAGACCCGCAGCGAGCGGGATGGTTGCCAGAACCGACAGATAGGCGAGCGGCACGAACAGAATGGCGAACCGGGGTGACATCCCGTCGGACAGCCAGCCGCCTAGATACCCGCCGCTGACGCCAGCGACGCCAAATGCGATGAAGGCCGGAATAATCCATGGCTTTGGGATGCCGGCAGCATCTGCGGCATAGGGCGCAAGATAGGCAAAAACAACGAAATGGCCGCCGATCATCAGGATGGAAACCAGCTGCGCACCGACAAGCGCACGCACGCGCAGGTGCCGCAGATAACCCGGCGAGCCCTGCCCGCTCCGGCCTGAAACAGGCACCGCGGCCATGCTGACGACGAGCACGATTGCCGCCAGCAATGCCAAAGCAATGAAGACGCTCCGCCAACCGAACCATGCATCGATCGCCATGCCCATCGGCACGCCCAAAACGAGCGAACCGCTGATCCCCATGAAGATGATGCCAATGGCGCGGCCGCGCATCTCCTCACCGGCCATCGCCGTCGCCAATGTTGTGCCCACAAGGCAAATCGTTGCACTTGCTACCGCCATGCCCACGCGCGCCGCGAATAGACAGGCATAATCGGGACTGGCTGCCGCCAGCAGATTGCTGGCGATGAAGAGAACGAGCGCGGCGAGAAATACCGTCTTGCGCTCGGCGCGCGCCGTAAGCCAGAGCGCAGCCGGCGCGGCAAGCGCAAAGCTGATTGAAAATACCGCCGTCAACTGTCCGGCAAGCGCTATCGAAACACCAAGCCCGGACGCGACATCCGGCAAAATTCCGACAATGATGTTTTCCGCCGTGCCCGTCGCAAAGGTCGCAAACGCCAGGAAAATAACCTTGATATTCATTCTCTCACCCCTCCAATGCATCCTTGTCCATGCAGTGAAGGGCAATCCCCTTCCCGACATGGACCAATGGCCTGTCGGGTTTCGCGGCGACGCTTCGGTTATCCCTTGCTCAATCAAATATCATGCGATCCGGCCAACGGGAAGAGTACCTGATGCCTCGCTTGACAGTCTCCCGCCCCACATGAAACAAATCCGCATACAAATTGCTGAGAGCAATCAAATTGTACTTTGCTGCCGTTTCAGAGAAAACCATGCGGACCGTATTTCTATGCTTGATGATATGTATGTTCTCGTCCGCTGCTTTCGCACAACGAACGATATACCTGACCTTCGACGACGGCCCGCTTGAGGGAACGTCGAACATCCTGGACGTCATTCAAACACAAAATGTTCCGGCCACGATGTTCATGGTGGGCTTGCATGCCGATGCGAGCAGCGAGCGGGCGGCATTGGTGACAAAGGCCAGATCGATACCGTTCATTACGGTGGGCAACCACAGCTATACCCATGCGAACAATCATTACCGCCTCTTCTATTCCTCCGTTGAGGAATTGCTGGCCGACCTTGCACGCGCCAACACCTCGCTGGGCCTGACCGGCAATCCAATCCATGCGCGCCTGCCGGGACGCAATGTCTTCCGCCTTCCCGACCTGTCATCGGACGATCTGTCGATTGGCAAACCGGAGGACCGGCGTGAAGAACCGGACTTCGAATTCGTCGCGGCGAGCGGCTACTTTCTCTACGGCTGGGACCATGAATGGGTCCATGAAAACAGCGGCAAACCCGTGCAAACCGTCGATCATTTGCTCAATGAAATCGACCACCTCTTCGGCTTCGGCAAATTGGCCCGGCCCAACAAGCTGATCCTACTGATGCATGACGAGATGTTTCAGGACACGTTCAACGGCGCCGGCAATCTGAAAGCCCTGATTACCGGATTGAAGGCCCGCGGTTATACCTTTGGCCGGATCAAGGATTATGACGCCGGCTGAACCTGTGCTGGCTGCGCCAGGGATGAGCGGCGCTGACGCAGGATGTGTGAATGCGGCAAATAAAAAACGAACAACACATGGTCCGCCTGTGCACAGGAATGCCATACTTGTCCTGTAAGGGTGCGCGAAACGCGGTTGTTAACCGGCTTGCGAACCCAACGCCCCACGAAGGCCAGGAGATATCCATTGATTACTGTGCGAAAAGCTATTTTCTCGTGTCTTTTTCTCGCGGCACTGACTGCTCAATCGGCCGCCGAGGCACCGGACATCGCCGGAACATATGTCAATGATACCGGCCGCACGAAAGTCCGGCTCAGCGACTGCGGTGCCGGGATTTGCGGTACGGTTGTCTGGATGAGTGCGCCTGTCAATGATGTGAAAAATCCGGATGCGTCGAAGCGCAACCGGCCCGTTGTCGGCATTCAGGCCGTAACATTGAAACCGACCGGCGAAGGAACCTATTCCGGTACCCTTTACAACACCGAGAACGGCCAGACCTATACGGGCAAGGCAAAGGTTTCGGACCAGGGTATCGAGCTGTCCGGCTGCGTCCTTGGCGGATTGATCTGCAAGGTTTCGGTCTGGCGCCGCGCCGACTGAGTCAGCGCGCGCTTCTCTGCGCGGATCAACGCTTGCACACGGCTGACTGCACACCTATGTCCAATGCCAGGCATTAACGGGCATTCACTGGAGGGCTTTCATGACTCGTCGTGCGGTTGCCGTCGTCCTTGCAATCCTTGGCATTGCCGGTTCCGGCCCGGCCGCATGGGCTGCCGCATCAGTCAACGCGGGCAGGAATGCGCCAAGCGCCACCACCCCTTTCACGGCAACGACCGTTGCGCGTTTCGACACGCCATGGGCCATAGCCTTCCTTCCCGATCGCCGCATGCTCATTACGGAAAAGCCGGGCCGGCTTTTCCTTGTGACCCCGCAGGGGGATAAAACGGAGATAAGCGGCGTTCCCAAAGTGGCCTATGGCGGCCAGAACGGGCTGCTTGACGTGGCGGTTGCGCCGGATTTTGCCCGCAAACCCGTGATTTACCTGACCTATGTGGAACCGGGGGCTGGCGGCAGCAGTCTCGCCCTCGCCCGCGCCGAGCTCTCTCTGACCGGAAAGACCGGCGAATTGAAGGGGCTCGACGTCATCTGGCGGCAGATGCCGAAGGGCAGCGGCGGACAGCCCGGCGGAATCATAGCGTTCTCGCCTGACGGGCGTCACCTGTTCCTCACATCGGGGGATCGCATGCGGCCAAGCACGGCGCAGGACCCCGATCAGGCCCTCGGGAAAGTTTTGCGGCTCAATCTCGACGGATCGACGCCCGCCGACAATCCCTGGGCCAAGCAGGGCGGCATCAGAGCGCAGATCTGGACCCTGGGGCACCGCAACCCCTATGGCCTTGCCTTTGATGCCAAAGGCAGGCTCTGGCTGGATGAAATGGGTCCGAAGGGTGGCGATGAACTCAACCTTTTGAAGCCGGGCCGCAACTATGGCTGGCCAATTGTCTCCAACGGCGACAATTACAATGGAACGCCCATCCCGCGCCATGACACCCGCCCGGAATTCGAGGCTCCGCTCGTCTATTGGACGCCGGTCATCGCTCCCGCCGGCCTGGCGTTTTACCAGGGCGACCTCTTCCCGCAATGGAAGGGATCGGCATTCATCGGCGGGCTGGTCGAAAAAGGCTTCGTGCGGATCAGCTTCGACGCCGATGGCGGTGCCAGGGAAGCGGACCGATGGGTGCTCGGCCATCGCATCCGCGATGTCGCCGTGGCACCGGACGGCGCGCTTTGGCTGATCGAAGACGAAAGCAACGGCCGCCTGCTGCGGCTGACGCCGAAATAGCAGGGATGTCATCAGTTCCGTGCTTCGACGCTATGCTCAGCGCGATATGAGCATGGGCAGCTCGGTGTCCGACAACAGCGATCGCGTCACGCCGCCAAACAGGATCTCGGTGGAACGCGGGTGGCTGTAGGCGCCAATGACCAGAAGATTGGCCCCGATGCCGCGCGTCTCCCTGATAATCGCGTGGGCAACCGGTTCGTTGGACGAAACTGCCAGAACAGTTGCCTGCACGTCGTGCCTTGCCAGATGGCTCAAAAGGTCCGCGCCCGGCTCATGCGTGCAATCGGCCGCTGCGTGACCGTTTTCAATCACCAGTATGGTGACCTGCTTTGCCGTCACGATAAACGGCATGGCATCATAAACGGCACGCCGCGCCTCCCGGCTGCCATTCCAGGCGATAACCACCCGGTTGCCGATCGTGTCCCCATCCCACTCCCGTGGAATAACCAGCACAGGAATTCCCGTTGCGAGGAGCAATTGTTCGGCCGACCAGCTCATGGGAAGATCGCCCAGCGGCGGTTGCGCGGCAACGATCAGATCCGCATTCAGGCCACGGACCATGTTCTGGTCGCCGGGCCTGTCATGCCACGCCACGCGAAACTCGGAACCGATGCCCTCGGCTTCGGTAATCCGGGCAAAATGGCGGCCCGACCTGATCAGTTTGTTTTCGTCAGCGCTTCTCTGGCGAACGATCACCTGCCGGATTGCTTCCGGCCCGCGCGCAAAATTATCGGATGGCGAGCCGTAGGCCGCTCGGGTCAAACCGTAAACACCGACGAGATAAGCCCCATGCTTCCTGGCGAGGCGCGCCGCATGTGCGCCAATTTTTTCACCGGGGAGAGAGGCATCCAGGAAGACGACGATATCACGCCACACGGAAAGCATCGGAATACTCCTTGAACCATGTCCTTCACAAGATATGGTGTCGGGATATCCGTTTGTCACCCATCATGGGGTGCGCCGCGCGTTAAATTATCAATACGGTTAAAATGCGCGGTCACCTGTTCTTCAGGCGCCATTCGCCTTGCGGTTTACGTCCCGGCAAGCACGCCATCCAGCGTTGAGGCGTGACGCCCATCGGCATTCTGATCATGGGCAATCCGCGAAAAAACCTCTGCCATGGCCTGGAAAAGCGCCGCGCCGGGATCATCAGGTCCCAGGAATTCGGCAATCTCCTCCATCTCCGCGACCCATCGATAGGCTTTGGGATACATATCGGGTATCGAGCGCTGGAAGCGTGCGAGAAGCTCCGGCATGCTTTCCGTCATCTCGGCATGCAGGCTTGCCGCAGACCCCGATCCGGCTGCGGCCAGCAGCATGGTTGTACCAAGCCCGATCAGCCCCTTGTTGATGCCGGCATAAACCATCTTCAAGGCAGAGGCAGCACCGATCGAACCATCGACGCGGTGCGCCCGCAAGCCCAGCGCCGCAAGGCGATCCACGATCGCAGCGCTGCCGCCGCTGACATAGAATTTCGGTCCGGCATTATCGGGTTTCGGCGGCAGGCCGATAATGGCGCCGTCGCATATGTCCCAACCCGTTCCGGCCAGAACCGATCCGACGTCGCGCATCGAATTGGGATTGATCGCATTGAAATCGATGAAGGTGCCTTTGGCGCTCGCTGCCGACAAAACCGGCGCGAACCTGCGCGCGACACCGGTCGCCTCGGCGGGAGGAACAATGGAGAATATCAGGTCAGCCTTTGCGATATCGGCGATGGCTGCGGGTTCGATACCCGCCGCCCGGACGCGGTCCAGTGTCCGCTGGCTTCGCCCTTCGGTAAAGGAAAGGACGCGGGCGCCGCCCTGTATCAGGCGTTGCCCGACGGCGCTGCCCATGGCCCCGGCTCCGATGATGGCGATGGTTGTCGGCATGGGTTGTCCTCACATGAGCTGAACACTCCGACCAAGCCTCGCCAAGCCCTGTTCAATTGTCAACGGCGCAATCCGCCGAAAGCCACCGGATGCGTTCAAGCAGTGTGCGGACGGCACGCCGCTGGCTGCCCCGTTCTGTGATGGCATGGAATTTCAATTGGCTGGCCACCGGAGCGCTGGACATCGGCACGAGGCTGCCGTTTTGGACAAACACCTCGCCATAGGGCGCGCGCAGAAGCGCCACGCCGCTTCCCGCAGCCGCCGCGTGCAGGCCCAGATCATAGTCCGGATACCGGCGGTCCTGCGGGCGCGGGCGATACCGGTGCCCGCGCTCGGCCAGCCAGATACGCCACGCATCGGGATAGGCATCGTGAATCAGGGGGTAGCGGAGAATGTCGCCCGGCTCAGCTTCATTTCCCAGGATGAGCGCGAGTTCGGGCGATGCGACGGGAAAGAGAACTTCGTCGAAGAGCGGCATTGCCGCACCATCGCTCCAATCACCGCGGCCGTAACGGATCGCCACGTCAACCTCGCCGAGCGGGGCATAGCGGCGGTCAAGCTCCAGTTCGATCCGCAGATCGGGGGGAGAGCCCTCCAGTTTGCCAAGATTCGGCAAAATCCACAGCCGCGCAAACGACGGCAGGACACTGATCCTGACAGTTTCGGGCTGGCGGTTCTCCCGCCATTCGGCTGCCCCGCTATCAATCAGGTCGAGCGCCTGCTCGAATAACCGCACAAGCCGCTGGCCTTCGATCGTCAGGCGCACACCGCGCCCGTGGCGTTCGAACAATGCCGTCCCGGCCCATGCCTCGACGACGGCGACGCGCCGGCTGACAGCCCCATGCGTCAGATCGAGTTCATCGGCGGCGCCGGAGAATGAGCCGGTGCGATTAGAGGCCAGAACCGCCTGTATGGCATCGAAGGACGGAAGATCCGAGCTGTGTTTCATTCTCACAGCTCACGCCATATCAGCACTCTATGTCAAGCCTTGAACCTGTTTTAGTTTCTCCCCATGACCCCATCCCGCCCCACACTTCTACCGATCCTGGCTATCTCCACCACCATTCTCGTGTGGGCGACAGCTTTTCCCGCAATCAAGCTCGCGCTTACACAATTGGAGCCCTTGCCGCTCGCATCGATCCGCTATGCCATCGCCGCCGTACTGGCGGCGATGTGGCTGATCTGGAACCGCCCTGCCCGTATGCCGCTGCCTCACCTCCTGCTCTGCGCCGGCTGCGGCATCGTGGGCGGTGCCGGTTACAGCGTTCTCCTGAACATCGGTCAGCAAACCGTCGCGGCGGGCGCCGCAAGCTTTCTCATCAAGACTGAATCGCTGTGGATGGCGACGTTTGCCGTCGTGCTCCTCAAGGAGCGGTTCCCGCCCATTGCCTGGGGCGGAACCCTGTTGTGCATTGTCGGTATTGGCTTGATTGCCAGCGCACAGGCCGGCGGCCTCACCCTGAATTCAGGTGCTGCCTTTGTGCTCGGCGCGGCATTGTGCTCGGCAACGGGCTTTACCGTGCAACGCCAGCTGGTGTCGCGCTATGGCGCCCTGCATGTCGCAGCCGTCATGTTTATTTCAGCCGCCCTCGCCCTTTCACCATGGCTGTCGCAGGCACTGGCCCAGACCGGCAAAGCATCGCTGGCAGTACAGGGCTGGATCGGCTTCCTCGGCATCTTTCCCACCGCAATCGGCCTGGTTTGCTGGGCCTATGCGCTCGGCACATTTGGTGTCGCCCGTGCCGGAAACTTTCTCTACCTCATTGCGCCGATCGCCATGCTGATCGCCTGGCTCATTGCCGGCGAACCGCCGAAAATGAGCACGGTCCTCGGCGGCATGCTCATCCTGGCCGGGGTTGTGATCGTGAACATGCGCGGCAAGACTGTGCAGGCACCGGTTGACGTTCGCACGGAAGCACCGGCAACCGATACCGCCAAATTGTGATCCTGCGCGTCTGCGCCGGGTATCGCAAAACTGCCTATAGCGTCGACAGTTTCAGGCCAATCAGTCCCGCAACGATGAAGCCGACGCTTGCAATCCGGAAAAGCGTGACCGCTTCACCGAGGAAGAATATCCCGACGAGGAATGCGCCAACCGCTCCGATACCGGTCCAGATGGCATAGGCGGTGCCGAGCGGCAGGGATTTCATCGCCACGGCGAGCAAGCCGAAGCTGATGATCATCGTGACGATGGTGATCACACTTGGCACAAGCCGCGTGAAACCATCGGAATGTTTCATTGTGGAAGCCCAAATCACCTCAAACAGGCCAGCAAGGGCAAGATAAATCCATGCCATAATCGTTCCTTTCACATGGGTATGGTTTCAGTGGCCCGGATGAACGACATCAGCCGTTCGAGACCTGTCAGCGCAACGGCCATGGCCAGCGGCAGAACGGCAGCCAGACGGACAAGCGGTCTGACGATGAGTGCTGGCTGGGCCAGCGACAATCAAATGGGAAAAATTCGGTCTGGTATGGGACACCATCATCTCCTTCAATCGAGATAACGGGGCCGTCCCCATGCGCAACCATGACACAGGTCGTCCTGTGCATGGCGGTCGTAACCGCCAGGCGGAAACAATTCAAGTCAACAAATCGTCATATGCGGATCAGAAGATATGCAAGCCAGCGCGAACAGATCCTGTCTGCGATCTGTTCGCGCTCAAGCGCGGCGTGAGCTAATCGACGGAAATCACGTCACCCGTTCGCCGGTCGACGCTGACGCGAATATCGTTGCCCCGCCGGTCTGTCCCCTCCACGATGAAACGGGACCGCGTCCGGTCTATATTGTCCACGTTGCGCAAACCTTCGGCGCGGGCAATGCGGACCGCCTCACGCTCGCTGATATCCATGCCGCGCCGCATGGGCCGTTCAACGCGCGGTTCGACAAGGCGCACGCCGCCCGGTCCGATTTCGAGCGATTGCGCGAGGGATGGGGCCGGCGGCACGAGAGCCGCTGCTGCAATGGCCGCAATAGCAAAATATTTCAACATGATCGCCTCCCAAAGAGCATTGTTAAATGCATTATCATCAGGGGAAACGCCAAGCTGCGGCTGTGGTTCCGTTCAAATGCCTGCAGCCTGTTGATCTGCCGGCTTTTTGTCATAGAACAGTTCACCCGTTGCCATGGTCAAATCGGCTTTCACAGCGGCAAAATCGCTGGCCGAGGTCCAGTACCGCAGGGTGATGGCGATGGATTCATCCGTGAGATCGGAGGCGAAGACCTGCGGCGCCGGCTCCCGCAAGATGCGCTTGTCACCAGCGGTCAGGGCCACCAGGCTCTTGCGCATCCGGTCAATATCCTCGCCATGATCGGCCCCGAGCGTGATGTCGTTGCGCCGGACGCCATTGCGCGTATAGTTTTTGACGGGCTGGGTCCAAAGGGTTGAATTGGGCGCAAGGACATAGACGCCGTCCGCAGCCCGCAAGCGGGTGGCAAACAGCCCTATTTCCTCCACCGTGCCGGAAATGCTGCCGACTTCGACATATTCCCCGATGCGCAGCGGCCGCAAGGCGAGGAGCATGATGCCGGCTGCGATATTCTGCAGCGTTCCCTGCAGGGCAAGACCGATGGCCAGGCCGACCGCGCCGATGGCGGCAATGACCGACGCGGTCTGGATGCCGAACTGGCCGAGCACCATGACCGCCACCAGTCCCAAAACCGCATAGCGCGCGATCTTCGAGAAGAAGCGGCGCAAAGTCAGGTCGAAGCCGCCGACCTTCCCCAGTCCGGCATAGAGCCAGCGTTCCACCAGCCCGGCAACGATATAGCCGATCACCAGCAGCAAGATGGCGCCAAGGACCGAGAACGAATAGGTGACAACAAGCGCGCTTGCCTGGTGAATACCGGTCTGTATGGCGGTGACGGCGTTTTGGGGATCAAGTTCCATGGGCCAATTCTCCTGATCAGAAACTGTAGAAGGAAATATCAGAGTGCCGGGATGGTTCCTTCGTCAACGATTGCGTCAATCTCAAGGGCATTGCGTCCGCGGCACCGTTTCGCACAGCGTTGCGGACATACTTTTGACAAGCCATCCGGGCGATATGCCATTTCAGGGCTTGCGCCGAAACCCGCTGTCTGATTCTTTGCCGGACAATGGGGTAAGGAGAAGCTTTGATTCTCCTGGTGAGCTCCGTCATAACATTACGTACCTGCACGCCGATACGACCATCGGCCGGGAATAAGGATTGCACGATGTCAATTAACCTCAAGAAGCCGGAAATTTCCGAGATGAAGCCGAATATCACCGTGTTCGGTGTCGGCGGCGGCGGCGGCAATGCGGTTAACAACATGATCCGTGAAAACCTGCAGGGCACGCAGTTCATCGTGGCCAATACGGATGCGCAGGCGCTGGCCATGTCCAAGGCAAGCCGGCTGATCCAGCTCGGCGCCAACGTGACGCAGGGACTTGGCGCAGGCTCGCATCCGGAAATCGGACGGGCCGCTGCGGAAGAAAGCATCGATGAAATCATGGATCATCTTGCCGGCACGCACATGTGCTTCGTGACGGCGGGCATGGGCGGCGGCACCGGAACCGGCGCAGCGCCGGTCATTGCCCGCGCAGCCCGCTCGGCCGGCATCCTGACGGTTGGCGTCGTGACAAAGCCGTTCTCGTTCGAAGGCACGCGCCGCATGCGCATGGCCGAAGAGGGTCTGGAAGAGCTGCGCGACAGCGCCGATACGCTGATCGTCATCCCCAACCAGAATCTTTTCCGCGTCGCCAATGCGACCACGACCTTTGCCGACGCCTTTGCCACGGCCGACCGCGTTCTCTATTCGGGCGTTGCCTGCATCACCGACCTGATGGTCCGCGAAGGCCTGATCAATCTGGACTTTGCCGACGTGCGCTCGGTCATGCGTGACATGGGCCGCGCCATGATGGGGACCGGCGAAGGCACGGGCGAAGGCCGCGCGCAGGCTGCCGCCGAAGCTGCAATCGCCAATCCGCTTCTCGACGTGGAATCGATGAAGGGTGCCAAGGGCGTCCTGGTGTCGATCTCCGGCGGGCGAGACATGACCCTGTTCGAGGTCGACGAAGCCGCAACCCGTATCCGCGAGGAAGTGGACGATCAGGCCAACATCATTCTCGGCGCAACCTTCGATGATGCGCTGGAAGGCGTTTTCCGCGTATCGGTTGTTGCGACCGGCATCGATGTTGCCCGCGCTGCCGCACTGTCTGACGCAGGCACACCCGGCTCCGTCCTGTCGATGACACGGCGTCAGGCCTGAAATCCCACGCATGAATTCCCATACGGCGCCGCTTCCGGCGCCGCATGGGTTTAGACATCAGTCTTTTTTCTTGCCTGATTCTATGTCCAGCGCCGCCTGTTCGAGGATCTTGCGAACCCGGTCGGCCTCTTCCGCATCCCAGCCGTGACTGTGAAGGTGGAGCGCGGTGCGCAGCGTGTCCATCGCATGGGCGACCGCTTCCGGCGCGCGCTGTCCAGCCATCGAACGCGCAACCATGCCCATCCGCGTGCGGACCGCATCCACAAGGTTCTTGTTCTCGGCGAGATAGGCAAGTCCCTCCTCCGTGATGGTATAGAGCTTTTTCGAGCCTTCGCTCGCTGCAGCCGTTACCTGCCCTATTTCCTCCAGAAACGTCAGGGACGGATAGACAGAACCGGGGCTCGGCGCATAGGCGCCGCCGAACAGCTCTTCGATGTCCTTGATCAGTTCATAACCATGACGCGGCCGTTCGGCGACCAGCGCCAGCAGGACCAGACGCAGGTCGCCTGACGCGAACACCCTGCCTCCGCCGCCCCTGCGGCCGAAACGGCCGCCGCCGCCGGGGCCATCGTGACCGCCGCCCTGACGGCCAAAACCGCGCCCCATGCCGTATATGACAAAACGCTCATCGCGTTCATGCCGTTCGTGATGACAATTTCTAAACATTGTACATTCTCCTTTCATATGCAAACGATATATCTTTTGAGTCTATCTGTAAATACAAACTTCAACCTGCATCGAACGTTTACTCCGTTGGAGGAGCTACACGCATGATTGTGCTGGGGAAAATATTGCGATGCGAACCCGCTCTGCATGATGCCGTGTATTCGACAAGCCTTGCGCATGCCGTGTCCGGGCGATAGCAATAGATGCGGAAGTCTCGCTCCTGCGAATGAAAGCACTTAAGCCAACGTAGGGACGCTCAGATATGCTCACTGTCTATGGCGAAGGTCGCGGGTTCCGTGTCGTTTGGCTGCTCGAAGAATTGGGAGTGGCTTATCGGCTGCGCCCGGTCGATCTGCTCGCGGTCGAAAACGATCCCGATTTTCTGGCGATCAACCCCGCGGGCTTCATCCCCGCGTTGCAGGACGGCGAGATGATCATGGTCGAATCGATTGCGATCCTCGAATATCTGCTTGCCCGCTACGGCCCGAGCCCGCTCGCCATTGCCCCGGATGATCCGGCTTTTGCCGCCTATCTGCAATTTCTCCATTTGGGAGAGGCCGGGCTCGCTGGGCCAATGAATGCCGTCCTCATCGGGCGCGCACTCGCGCCCGAAGCAGAGAGAAACGCCCGGGTCACACGCTGGGCACTGGAGACCTTTCATAGCCGGCTGGGATTGGTCATCCGGCGTCTCGCAAATCGGCCATTTCTCGCCGGAGACCGGTTCACTGCCGCTGACATTTCAGTGAGCTACGCTCTCCTGTTTGGTCTGCGCACCGGCAACTATACCCCAGGTTCGGTGGAGCGTGCCTATCTCGCCCGCACAACGGCGCGCCCCGCCTATGCCCGGGCGATGGAAACCTGCCAAGCCACCAAGGCCTGGGCGGCACGGTCACCGGCGTTGTAGAGCCACTTTTTAGCCGGGAGAGGCGTGCCGCGTATCGGTGACCGGCGCACGCGTGGGTCTGCGGCATTATCAGCGGCGGCGGCGATCAATCTCCCGGGCTTCTTCCCGCGTTATGCCGATGTCATCAAGCAGATGATCGCTGAGCTTGCTGACCTTTGGCTCGCCTGCCCGCCCGCCACGGATACGCAGATAGTTGTTCCAGATATCCGTTGCGGTGTTTTTGATGAATGATGCCAATGCATTGCCGCCGCGTCGTTCTAGTAGACCAGTCGTCTCGATATTGGACATGATAAATCTCCTATGAATGGTTTGTAAGCAGGCAATCAAACGTCATGGTCGCGAACCGCTTGAGCGGTGCAATGCTGCCTTCCGTCTTCATCCGCACCAGCGCCCCTTCATAGGCATCGATCAGAAAAGCAGCGGTTTCATCGGGATCAAGGTGCGCGGGCAGTTCGCCCTGCGCCCGTGCCTGCCGCAGAACCGTCTGGAAATCGTGTTGCCACGCGGCAAAGGCCCGGTGCAGTTCGTGCCTCAGGACATCGCTGTGGGCGGCCATCGATTGGGCGAGATTGCCAAGCAGGCAGCCGCCAATCGGATTCTCCCGGGCGAATTCCTGTTCGTAATATTCGAAATAGGCACGCAGGCGTTTGAGCGGCGTTTTGCTTTCGTCGCCCAAGATCCGCGTCCGGACAGTCTGGTTGCCCTCGGTGTAAAAGGTGAGGACCGCGGAGGCAAACTCCTCCTTGCTGGCGAAGAAATGGTAGAACGAGCCCTTCGGCACCCCGGCCGATTTGAGCACCGGGCCAATGCCCGCCCCTTCATAACCGTGCGAAAGCAGAGCTTTCAGCCCTTCCTCAATCAATACGGTGCGTGTGTCGATCTTTCCCATGTATTTAGAATAGACCAGTCGTCTAGTAAAGTCAAACCCGCTTGCGATGAGTCGTAAAAGAAAAGCCCACCGGACGGCAGGCTTTCAGCACGTTCTGGACAATAATCGAAAACTACCGATGCCGTCCGGCAGCGGCCACCCGGAAAAATCGCCGGTCGACAGGCTCGCCGTGCGTCGCCATATCAGGCGAAGCCTCTGCCATTCTGCGCAGATTGCGCTCGCTTTCAAACTGCATGACGGACAGCGCGATACCGACAGATGGCTTGCAGCGTCCATGCAGGGATGCCACCAGGATTTCGCGGCAGGAGAAAAAGGTGCCGAGATCACAGCCCGCAAGATAGTCATCCACCGCAGCCCGCGCATTCAGGAAGGCCGATTTCCAGACCTCCATGATCTCGCTGTGCAGGACAACCGCAAGCCGCCAGCGCTCGAGACGCTCCGCCGCATCGGCCGCATTGCGATAGGAATCCAGCCGCAGGCGCAGCGCGTCGCACAGCGCCGCCAGCGGTCCGATCTCCTGTTGGATGACCGCTTCCGCCCCCTGGATCAGTTTTGCTGTTTCCGGATGGGCATCTATAGGTTGGGATTTATCCCAATTGCTCGGCATAGTGTTCGATTCCCTCGAAAATAGAAGCACTTGAGGACGCGTTTTCCTATGCGATGCGAAGTCCTGTCACGTATGCAGGACCAGGATTTCACCGCATGTACCGGTTCGAATTACTGGCATTCCGACTGTGGTTGTGCGATCAGCCTCTGCAGGATTGAAAACAGTTCGTACTTGTCCAAACTGTCGTCCTCCTCCAGCAGAAGAGAACAGATATGCTGTGCCTTCGCCGCAAACTCTTCCAACGTGTTTGCCGGATGTTTCAGCATGGCAACGCGCGCGTGATGTTCCGCGTCCGTTGCCGCCGCCAGGCGCCGGTCTGACGATGCATTGTCCTGTTCGGAGTCCGCACGATCGGTGCATGTCCGGACAATCCATTGCAATTCACGTCTGGAATGTCTGTGCCGTTCAAGCACAGTTGCAATCGAAGCAACGCGTTCGGTCGGATTAACCCGGACACCATCGATGGTAATGATAGCCAAAGTCACGCCGTGTACCCTCTCAATGCATTTCAATGCACCGTTTCGCGTTTCGGTCGGAACACTATGCGGTTACGCTCAGAAAAATAGGGACAACCCTGTCCCTATTTTGCGCTTTGCATAAATCGCACTACTCTCTAAACGCAACTGCTGTATTTTATACACTGTGGCGTGCAACTGTGAGTACGCGTGAGAGCCATGTCGGAACAAACGTCAAAGCATACACATGTGCTGGTCATTGAAGACCAGCACCTCATGAGGCTGGCCCTGATACATGAATTGCAGGCGGCATTGCCTGCATCCATTGTTCACGGGGCGGCCAATGTCACCATTGCCCTCGACCTTCTGGAATCGCATCAATTCGACCTTGTGGTCATTGACCCCGGCATGCCCGGCTATGATCCGAAATCGCAGGATGACCGCCTGGATGTCGTGCAGGTCATCCTCGACCTTTCACCGGACGCAATCCATATCGTCGTCACGGGTTCCGACACGGATGAAGAATGGGAGCATTGCCAGAAGCTCGGTGTCGTCGGCTACCTCGCCAAGAACAATATAAGGCCGGGAGCACTCGTCGACGTTCTGCAGGAGGTTGCAGAACGGGGCTACAGCGTGAGGTTGTCGAACGAAACAACGGCGCCACCGGAATTCTATCATTCCGGTCTCACGCCACGCGAACAGGAAATACTCGGCTGGATGCGGCAAAGACCGTCTGGAATCAGCCGCAAGGACATATATGAACAGCTTGGGGAACGCTTTGATATCGACGCGGCATCGGCAGAAAAATACTACAAGCGAGCGCGCGCAAAGCTTTTAAAAACCGGGCTCCTGCCAAAGGGGTTGTGATGGGGTCGGCTCTGGACATCAAAAAAACCGAAAAAACATTGGCGAAGGCAGGCACGGAAGAACCCTTCCCTGCCGTTATCGCCAATAGAAAACAACGCGCGTCGCGCGCCTGGAAATATGCTGCCTTGTTTTTTGCCGCACTGTCGATCGGCGCGCCGCTCTGGTGCGGCGCGGCAGCGGCCAATGATGACCCTGCGGTCATTCAAATACAGGACGCGTCGGGCAGCCCTCTCGGGACCTTTACCCAGGAGCAGTTGAAGCAGCAGTTTCCCATGCGTGATCTGGTCACGGAAACGCCGTGGACCAATGGGGTGAAGGTGCATTTTCGCGGCCCCTCGCTGCAGGAGATGATCGCGAAATACAAAATCGGCGACAAGGCCAACCTCGAAGTTGCCGCCTATGATAATTTCATCGTGAAAGTCACGATGGATGAGGTTGTCGAATTTGCACCCGTGATCGCCATCGAGAGAGCCTGTACCGATGCCGACAAGCAAAGCGGAGCCTGCGCCAAGGATCAGGATTTCAAACCATTGTCACTCGATGATGGCGGCCCGTTCTACATTGTCTGGCCGCTATCCAAACTGCCAAAACCCTATGTCCCCGCGCGCAACACCATATGGGTTTGGTTTGTTACCTCGATCCGTCCGGTTGACTGAACATGAAACTGGATAAGTACCTCGATCCGCTCTTCTACATCATACTGATCAGTGCGGCTTTGATCTGCTGCTGGTCATTCATCCGGGCGGACACGTATCGTATCCAGTCAAACGAAATCATGAGCCAGAGCTTCGAGATTCAGGTCCGCGCCTCGCAGGCGCGCGAAAAGATTTCCAGCATCAAGGGCTATCTGACGCTGGCAACCCGGACAGGTGAAGTCGAGCCGCGCCTGCTGTCGGAAGTCACGCTCATGAACTTCAATCTCAAATCGCTGCAGCAGCTGGAATATGCCGACCGGTTCCTGGATGCGCCCGACATCGCGACACTGCAGAAAACCATCTCGACCGTCGATACCGTCCTGGTTCCCCAGATCAGGGCGGGAAACCAGTACGACAAGGCCCTGAAAACCTTGCAGACAATCGAAACGGATATTTATCGCACAGCCGGTTCGACAATGGCCCACAGCATCACCCTTCAGGGAACCGCGACGATTGCCGCTGATGTCGCCAGGAACAAGCTCCTGGGCGCCGCGGGTGCCCTCATCCTAGCGGGATTGCTCATCCATCAGCGCAGCCTGCTGGCGCGGCGCAAGGACCAGCATATCCGCTCCTTCTCCACCCTGTTTGCCCATATGACACGCACGCGCGTTGCCGCCCTGCGCCTTTTTCTCGGCTATGTCGGCAGCAACACCGTTCCGTCCTCTGAAATGACCTCTGCGGCTCGCAACACCATCGCCGAGCTTGAAAGCATCAACGAGGGGTTGATGATGATCGGGCATTCCAAGACACAATTCCGCAAAGTGCCGTTGGGTGACCTGCTTGCGGACATCGTGTCGAAGAGCGCGGTCGACCTGCAGCTCGACATCGATCAGGCAGCGCGAAATTCGCTCATTCCCGCATCGCAGTTTCACCTGATCATCGACGAACTCGTCCGCAATGCGATCAACGCCGTCGCCACCCGCACCACCCCCGTCATCGCCATCAAGGCCAGCATCCATCGGCGCTTTCTGCAGCGGCCGCAGCTGATACTCGTCGTTGCCGATAACGGCATCGGCATGAACCCGTCGACGCTTGCCAAGGCCAAGGAGCCGTTCTTTTCGACCAAGGCGGGCGTTCATCTCGGCCTCGGGCTGACAAACTGCATGGAGCTGGTGAAAACCATGGCCGGCAAGTTGAAAATTACCTCGACGCCTGACGTCGGCACCACCGTGCGCATCAGTTATGCCCTGGACAGCTGATTTTAGAACAGAATAGTTCGAATTAAACGCAAGCAGGCATGGCTTTCTTCATCTGTTTCGGGCTTGAATGCCGGTGCTTTCAACCAGCCCGGCAAACACCATGAACATCTACACTCTATGGATGACCAAGTTCGGCGCGCTCTCGCCCTTGACGCAGGTCGCGATCATGGTCGGCATGGCCACGATATCCTCGGATATCCTCGCCGTTCTGGCGTTCTTCGTCATCGGCCTGCGAACGCCTTATCACGTTGCCGGCGTCACCACCGCGATCGTGGTGCTGGTCAGCGTCCCCCTCGGGGCTTTTCTCGTCGGGCTGAACTTCAAGCTGAAACAGCTGGCGGCACAGCTCGACCTGGAATCCCGCCGTGACGACCTGACCGGGCTTCTCAACCGGGCAGAGTTTTATGTGCAGGCGCAGGGCCTGTTTCTCGCAGCAAGGCCGATGGATAGCGCCGGAGCCCTCCTCTATATCGACGCCGATCATTTCAAGGCAATCAATGACCGGTTTGGCCATGCCGCTGGCGACGAGGTCATTCATGAGATCGGCCGGGTGATCAGGGCGAATATCGGCGCGCGGGATTTGGCGGCGCGGATCGGCGGCGAAGAGTTTACCGTATTCCTGGCAGACGCGGACCTTGGCCGGGCCAACTGGATCTCGCATAAAATCCTCATGGCCACCCGCACCATCGGCAGGGAGCTTGGACTCGATACGACGGCCATCACGGTCAGCATCGGCATTGCCTTGCACGAACCCGGACAATCGCTCGAGGAAACCCTTGGTGTAGCCGACAAATATCTCTATTCGGCCAAGCATCAGGGCCGCAACCGGGTGGTATATGGTTAGGGGATTTTCATTCAACCTGTTCGTTCCGGCTCTTCCGCCCGCTTCACTTTCCCATTATGGTCCGCGATGAGACCGATCGAAACGGATCGGTCTTGGGGCTCGTAACCCCTCACGAAGCGGTCGGTGTCGACCGCAAAGGCACCTCCTCAGCCCTATGGCCGGGGGGGCCTCGGCGTATGTCCAGAGCTTCGGCTTAAAGGCCGTGGCGGTCGTCTTCGTGCGGCTTACGAACCTCCCGGTCACCAGAGGATAACCCTCGGGTGACCACTTTCCTCGCGAAACAAGGGGGTGCACATGGACAATTACAATTTCTGGCAGGATTTGTTCGATACATACCAGTCGCTATCCGACTGGCTCAAGATTCTGTGGCTGATCGTCCCGCCTGCCTTCATGCTGGGGCTGGTGGCGCTGACGCTGCGGTTTCGTATCGAGAGCAAAAAAGTGGAAAGACGTTTGGACGGCGAGCTGGTCTATTCCATCCACCGCGATGCCGACAACCGCGTCCACATTCTCCGGCATGGTCCGGGCGCGGAGGAAAGTCCCGCACTGCTCCTGCTCAATCCCGCAGGCGCGGAAAAAGCAAAAGACTTCAACCGATAGGCTCAAAAGGAAAAAGCGGGACTTTCGCCCCGCTTCCACTGTGATTGCCGTGATCAGCCCTTCAGGCGGGAATTGCAGAGGCTGTAATAGCCGCCGCCCTTCTGGATCCACTTGAGGCCGCCGAGCGTGTTGTTCTGCTTGTTGGCATAATACTGCTCGAGGCATGTCTGCATGCGGGCCTTGCCGGCGCTCTCGGTGGAATATTTGCTGGAAACAGCGCTCGGGAAAACAACGCCCTTCGGTGCCGGTGTGGTCGCTGCCGGTGGCTCATCCTTGTAGGTCGCTGTCTGCGGGGTCGGTGCGGTCTCATCAGCAGCGGCAGGAGCAGCTGCAGCCGTTGCACCGGCGGCGCACTGGGTCTTACGGAAGTCGTTCCACTTCACGTTGCCGAGCGTACCGGCGGTTTTTGCAGCCTGATACTTGGCACTGCACTCTTTCATGCTCAGGCCCGCTGCAGCCGGTGCGGCTGCTGCTGGAGCGGCGGCCTTGGGTGCTGCGGTTGTCGCCTTCGCGGCAGGCTTGGTCGTGGCAGCAGGAGCCGCCGGAGCGGCTGCAGCGGCCGGTGAAGCATCGGCACACTGGGTCTTGCGGAAGTCATTCCACTTCACGTTGCCGAGCGTACCGGCTGTCTTGGCCGCCTGGTATTTGACGCTGCATTCCTTCGCGGTCAGCGCATAGGCTGGCACAACCGTAAATGATGCGGCGCCAATAATTCCAGCGAGTATGAGATTCCGGGTGATAGTCATATTTGAACTCCCTCAATTTCAACAGTGCACATTCAGAAACTGTCACCAACTACAGGTTTCCCCAGAACCCATAGTCTTCCCATGTGATGAAATGATTATGGCTTAAATTTGAGAAGTAACCAACTAGAATCATTCGGGAAAAATATTCACCAAACATGACAAATTATTACAAGATTTCAAATGATTACGAACGAGTTTTGTTAAAATACTATTTTATCAGATATGTCCTGTAAATAATAAGAAAATGGCTCGAGAAAAAACAACCGGGCCGGATGGAAAGAATCGCCTGCGATTAACCATCGGCAGAGCTTGTGGATCAATCTGCAGTTGTTAAATGGATCCTTGTCTCCCAGACACATTTATGCGGCATTTACGCAGCACGGTCTTTCGTTGTTATATGAGATAAATGCCTAATCTCCGAAAAAACTGTTTTATCAAGGACACCGCATTGCCCCCATCGCCGCCCCGTCCGCTGCCCGTATTGGTCTTCCGAAACTATACCGTGGCAGAACTGTGGGCGGATGGCGTCGTCCATATGACGGGTGTGACGCTGGCAATCATCGGATCGATTCTGCTGCTTGCCTTTGTTCCGGAGGAAGCAACCGCAGGCGCCTACGCGGCAACCGCCATCTATCTGGCGACCCTGGTTCTGTCCATGGCCCTGTCGGCAATGTACAATATATGGCCGATTTCCCCGACCAAGGGGTTTCTGCGGCGCTTTGATCATTCGGCCATCTATCTGCTCATCGCCGGCACCTATACCCCCCTCATGGCCAAAAGCGGCACATGGTGGCTCCTGTCCATCGTCTGGTCGATTGCCATGGCCGGCGTCCTGTTGAAGCTGTTGATGCCCAACAGGTTCGACAGGCTTTCCATCGTTCTCTATCTCGCCCTCGGATGGAGCGGCGTTGCCGCCTATCAGGAACTGACGATTGCCCTGTCGGCCACGGTCTTGTGGCTGATCCTGGCCGGCGGCCTCGTCTATTCCTTCGGTGTCATCTTTCACGTCGCGGAACGGCTGCCCTTTCACAATGCGATATGGCACGGCTTCGTTCTGACGGCGGCAAGCATCCACTTTGCCGCCATATGCACGGCGGTCGCCTGAATCCGCCCGGTACACTCCTGCCATTCCGGGGATCCATGCTGACACATCAGGCTTGAGACATTGCCAGAAATAGGACAATCTCACGGGCGGACGAAAAGCTGCAAATTTTTCGTTGCATGACCTTTTCGCGAAAAGAAATACCCGGACCGATCGCTGTAATCGTGATTAAAAGGTCGCTTCAACTCGGGATATGCAAAGGGAACGAAAAGAATGTCTACCAGCAAAACTTTTCTCGGCGTAGCGCTTGCTCTGGCGCTTTCTCTCGGATCTGCCAGTGCGCAGGTTGTTGTTTCTTCCAAGATCGATACGGAAGGCGGTGTCCTCGGCAACATTATTCTGGCCGTTCTCAACGCGAATAAAATTCCAACGACCGACCGCATCCAACTGGGCGCCACGCCGATTGTGCGCAAGGCGATCACGGCCAAGGAAATCGACATCTATCCCGAATATACCGGCAATGCCGCGTTCTTCTTCGAAAAGGCCGATGATCCCGCCTGGAAAGACGCGGCCAAGGCCTATGAGACCGCCAAGAAACTCGACTACGACGCCAACAAGATCGTCTGGCTGACACCCTCGCCCGCCAACAACACCTGGGCCATTGCCCTGCGCAAGGAAGTGGCTGATGCGGAGAAGCTGGTCACCCTTTCCGACTTCGGCAAATATGTGGCCAAGGGCGGAACGGTGGTGCTTGCGGCCTCCTCCGAATTCGTTAATTCGGCAGCCGCCCTGCCTGCATTCCAGACAACCTATGGCTTCAAGCTGAAACCCGAGCAATTGATCACGCTCTCCGGCGGCGACACCGCTGCAACGATTGCAGCCGCTGCCAACAAGACCAATGGCGCCAATGCGGCCATGGTCTATGGCACCGATGGCGGCATCGCCCCCTCCGGGCTGGTGGTACTCCAGGACGACAAGGGCGTTCAGCCGGTTTATCAGCCCGCTCCGATCATTCGCGAGGCGGTTCTGAAGGAGCATCCGCAGATCGAAACCCTGTTGAAGCCCGTGTTCGAAAAGCTCGATCTTGTCACGCTGCAGGAACTCAATGGCCGCGTGCAGGTTGGCGGCGAACCGGCAAAAGCCGTTGCGGAAGACTTTTTGAAGAAGAACGGCTTCCTCAAGTAAATCCGCTCTTTGCCGGGATGGGGTGAGCCCGGTCTGGGCTTGCCCTGTTCCGGCAAAAAGGAGGCCATGCCGTGCGTCTGGACAAACTAGGTGTCGTGATTGCCCTGATCGCCGGATATGCCGTGGCGGCGGCACCCTTTGCCACGTTCCGCGCCAACCGGATCGTCGCCGGTGAGCCGCAGACGCTGTTGGCGGCCTTGCCCTCCTGGGCTGGCCCCACGCTTCTGGCGGTCATTGCAGCAGCCGTTCTCGTTGGATTGTTCCGCACACCCTCGACATTGCGGCTGGCGGCAAGCTTCGCCGCCCTGGCCGCCCTCCTCCTGTTGATCGGCACGGCGGCCGACCATCTGACGCCGCCTGGCAACACCTACGCGCGCGTGTCTCCGGCCTCGGGCTTCTGGCTGCTGCTCTTTGCCTTCGCCCTGCTGGCGGCGGATGCCCTGACGCGCCTGCGCCCGACACCGCCGCTCCGCATCCTTGTCCTGGTCTTGGCCGGGGCCTTCCTGGGTTTTGTCCTGTTCAGCGGCAGTTGGGACAGGCTGTCGATACTCAAGGAATACAGCGCCCGCGCCGACAGTTTCTGGGCGGAGGCCAGCAAGCATGTGACGCTGGCGCTCGGCTCGCTCGCCGCTGCCGTCATCGTCGGCATCCCGCTCGGCGTCCTGTGCCACAGGGTGCAGAAGCTGCGCGCCGCCGTTCTCAACGTCCTCAACATCGTCCAGACCATCCCCTCCATTGCCCTGTTCGGCATTCTCATCGCCCCGCTCGGCTGGATCGCGGCGCATGTGCCGGGCGCCGCTGACATCGGCATCAAGGGCATCGGCATGGCGCCCGCCTTTGTCGCGTTGTTTCTCTATTCCCTGCTGCCGGTGGTGGCCAATACGGTGGTCGGGCTTGCCGGCGTGCCGGTGCAGGCCAATGATGCCGCCCGCGGTGTCGGCATGACGGAACGGCAGCGCCTGTTCCGGGTGGAATTTCCGCTGGCCTTTCCCGTGATCCTGACCGGCGTGCGTATTGTCTTGGTTCAGAATATCGGCCTTGCAACCATCGCCGCGCTGATCGGCGGCGGCGGTTTCGGCGTCTTCGTGTTTCAGGGCATTGGCCAGACCGCCATGGATCTGGTTCTGCTCGGAGCTGTTCCGACCGTGCTTCTCGCCTTCGCGGCTGCCATCATTCTCGATGCGGCCGTCGAACTCAGTTCCCCCTTTCACGCGAGGACATCCGCATGATCGAAATCGAGAACATCACCAAGCGCTACGGCGCGGCAACGGTGGTCAACGACGTCTCGCTTGTCGTGCAGCCGCGAACGATCACCGTTATCGTCGGCACATCGGGCTCGGGCAAGACGACGCTGATGCGCATGATCAACCGGCTGGTGGAACCGACAGCGGGCGTGATCAGGCTCGATGGCGAGGACAACCGCACCCTGCCCGGATACGAACTGCGCCGCCGCATCGGTTATGCCATTCAGGGGCATGGCCTTTTCCCGCACCGTACCGTGGCGCAGAACATTGCGGTCGTTCCCGAACTTCTCGGCTGGGACAAGGCAAAAACCGATGCCCGCGTCAGCGAGCTGCTCTCCCTGTTTCAGCTCGACCCGGAAACCTTTGGCCCGCGCTATCCGCATGAACTTTCCGGCGGCCAGCAGCAGCGCATCGGCGTGGCCCGGGCGCTGGCGGCGGAACCCAACGTCCTGTTGATGGATGAACCCTTCGGCGCGCTCGATCCCGTCATACGCTCGAAGGCGCAGGAGGACCTGCTCGCCATCCAGAAGCGGTTCGGCACCACGATCATCCTGGTCACGCATGATATGGAAGAAGCGATCCACCTTGGCCACAAGATCGCGGTGATGGATGGCGGCAACCTGCTGCAATATGCAACACCCGCCGAAATTCTCGCCAATCCGGCAACGGATTTCGTGGCAACACTGGTCGGCACGGGTGACCGGCCGTTCCGCTTCCTGTCCCTGAGCCCCGCGGGCGACGCGGTGGAGCCCGGCACAGCCGAGGGCGAAGCCATCCCCGCCTCCGCCACCCAGCGCGATGCGCTGGCTGAACTCCTCTGGTCCGGCCGCCCCGCTTTGCCCGTGGTCAACGAGGCCGGAAAAGCCATCGGCCGGGTCACCGTCGATGGGCTGGTCAAGCGGGCGTCGAGGCCCGCCGCATGAAACTGCGCCTGCCCACCATAGTGCGCATCGGCATCCTGGTGCTGCTGGTCGTGTTTCTCGTATGGCCGGAATGGTTCGAGCCGGTGTTTCGCCCGTTGACGCAGAACAATGCTCCGGTGATCTATAATCAGGGCAGCCTGCTCAACCTGACATTGCTCCACCTGCGCACCGTTGCCATTGCGACGGCGGGCGCGACCGTCGTGGCCATCGCACTGGCCATTCTGGTCACGCGCCCCTTCGGCGCGGAATTTCTGCCGTTGTCCCGCAGTCTGGTGAATATCGGCCAGACGTTTCCGCCCGTCGCCGTGCTCGCTTTGGCGGTGCCAGCCGTCGGCTTCGGTGAAAAACCCACGCTGATCGCGCTGTTTCTCTACGGATTGCTGCCCATCTTCGAAAACGCGCTGACCGGCCTGACCACCCTGCCGCCGACTGTCACCGATGCGGCGCGCGGCGTCGGCATGACCGGCTGGCAGCGGCTTGTCAAAGTCGAGCTGCCGCTGGCGATGCCGGTCATTCTTGCCGGCATACGCCTCTCGGTGACGATCAATCTGGCGACGGCCACCATCGGCTCCACGGTTGCCGCCAAAACGCTGGGCGAAGTGATCATTGCCGGGCTGCAATCCAACAACCTCTCCTTTGTGCTGCAGGGCGGTCTGATCGTCGGTGTGCTCGCCGTCATGATCTATGACGGATTGTCGGCGATGGAACGTTTCATTTCGCGGCGCATGGGCCTTCTCCAGCAAGGCTGACCGTTTCCCCTGCGCTTTTTTCATTCATTACATCGTGTCTAAATCCGGTGGTCGAGCCGCTTGACCAGCCTGTCGCCAACCCATTGGATGCCGCAGACGAGGACGATGAGCACGATCACCACGGCAATCATGATCGAGGTTTCAAACCGCTGGTAGCCGTAGCGGATGGCCAGATCGCCAAGGCCGCCCGCGCCGATGGCACCGGCCATGGCCGATGCGCCGATCAGGGTGACGAGCGTCACCGTGAAACCGGCGATAATGCCCGGCAGCGCTTCGGGCACCAGCACTTCGCGGATAATCGTCCAGCGGTTGCCGCCCATGGCGCGTGCGGCCTCGATCAACCCGCGATCGACTTCCCGCAGCGACACCTCGGCAATGCGGGCATAATAGGGCGTCGCGCCGATGGACAGCGGCACAATGGCCGCCCATGTGCCGATGGATGTTCCGACGATGAGCCGTGTTACCGGGATCAGCGCCACCAGCAGGATGATGAACGGCACGGACCGGAAGGCGTTGATGACGGCACCAAGCACACTGTTGACCCAGGGATTGGGCGCAATGCCGCCACGGTCCGTTGCCACCAGAGCAAGGCCAAGCGGCAATCCCGCGGCCAGCGAGATCAGACCGGAGGCCCCGGTCATGACAAGCGTTTCCCAGATGGATTGAACGAGAAGATCAAGCATGACCGGTGACATAGCCGAGCACCTCCACACGGGCCGAGCGGGCCTCGAGAAATTGAATGAATGTCTGGACCGCGCCGGCAGGCACAGCCGGAACCGCGAGATAAAGCCGGGCAACCGCCTGGTCCTGCACATGATCGACACCGCCGTGCAGCAGGCGGAACGGCCGTGGCAGCTCGGCCAGCAAGGTGCCCTGCGCTGCAGCACCAGCGAGATCGACACCCAGCACAGCCTCGCCGCCGGGTTCCGCCGATAGGGCATCGGCGATATGCGCCGGAAGCTGCGGGCGAATACCCGCCAGCAGGCTTTTGGTGATGTCTGTCTGCGGATCGGCGAACACCGACCAGACGGGCCCCTCCTCGACGATTTTCCCTGCATCGATCACTGCCACGCGGTCGCCGATGGAGCGGACCACTTCCATCTCATGGGTGATCAGCAGGATGGTGAGGCCAAGCTTGCGATTGATGTCCTTCAGCAGCGCGAGGATGGAGCGGGTTGTTTCGGGATCGAGTGCCGATGTCGCTTCGTCCGAAAGCAGCAGCGCCGGGCGTGCCGCCAGTGCCCGCGCAATGCCGACGCGCTGCTTTTGCCCGCCGGACAGGGAGGACGGATAGGCCCTTGCCTTGTCGGAAAGGCCGACAAGATCGAGCAATTCGCGCGCGCGCTGGAGCCGTTCAGCCTTCGGACGGCCCTCGATCTTCAGCGGCAGCGCCACATTCTCTTCCACCGTCTTGGCCGACAAGAGGTTGAAGTGCTGGAAGATCATGCCGATACGGCGGCGGAAGGGCTGCAGCTCCCGCTCGCTAAGCCCGGTGATCTGCCTGCCTTCGACGAAAATGGCCCCGGATTCCGGCCGCTCCAGCCCGTTGAGGCAGCGGATCAGTGTCGACTTTCCCGCGCCGCTGCGGCCGATAATGCCGAGAATTTCCCCCTTGCGGACAGTCAGGGACACACCGTCCAAAGCCGGCGTTTCCCCAAAATGCCGTTTGACATTCTCAAGCCGCACGACAGCGTCGGCAAGCGGCGTACCGGCTATGATTGCACCCGTCTGGCCGGGAACAGAGACATGCGAATTCATGTGTTTTCCTCTTGGAGGGATGCCGCAACGGCATCCGCCTCAACCGGGAAAGCGGCCCGCGGCATATATCCATGCTGCGAACCGCTTTGTCGTGATTGCTTTTAAGATCAACTGGTTATCAGTAAGCGCTGATACCTGTTCCCTTGTACACCTTGTCGAATTCCGCCTTGACCTTGTCGTTCTGGTAGGAGGACACGAGGGTCTTCACCCATGGCTCCTTCTCCTGCCCGGCCTTCACGGCAATGAAATTGCGGTAAGGATTGTCGGCGATCTTTTCCTGGGCGATGCGGTTTTCCGGTGTCAGGCCGCTCTTCAGCGCCCAATCCGTGTTGACCACGGCTGCATCGAGATCTTCGACCGAACGCCCGACGATACCGGCATCGAGTTCCTTGATTTTCACCTTCTTCGGGTTGTCGGCAATGTCGGCGATGGTGGCGAGAATGCCCGTGCCGGGCTTGAGCTTGATGACGCCCTGATCTTCCAGCACCCGCAGCGCACGGCCTTCATTCGACGGATCGTTGGGAACGCCGACCACGGCGCCTTGCGGCAGGTCAGCGATTTTGCTGAACTTCTTGGAATAGAGGCCGATGGGCCAGACGCCGGTGTAGCCGACCGGAACAATGTGGTAGCCCTGCGTCTTGATCTGGTTGTCGAGATAGGGCTTGTGCTGGAATGCATTGGCGTCGAGATCGCCACGTTCCAGCGCTTCGTTCGGCTGGGTGTAATCGTTGAAAACAACCGTCTGGATTTTAAGGCCGTTCTTGGCGGCTTCCACCGTCACAACTTTCCAGACATCTTCGTCCTCGCCGCTGATGATGCCGACCTTGATGGCCTTGTCAGCCGCCTGGGACGGTTGCGGCGCGGTGAAGCTGGCAATGGCGATGGCCGAAGCCACCAGCGCAAACAGGCCGGCGCGCCGCGTGATTTTCCCGTTGTTTCCGAGATTTTCTATGGTTTTTGTCATGTGCTGGCCCCCGTAGGCAGTGTGAATAGCGAAAAGAGAAACGTCTTGTTTCGTCCCGGATATTCGCGAATGCACACGGTTTGAGCGAGGGATGACTATCTTTTGTGCAGAGCAGCAGGCGAAAAACCTTTCAACAATTGCCGCAACCGGAGCTGGAATTTTCCAGAATGTGGAATACATCCGGGTTTTGCCGCGAAATGAATCTGCCATCGGGTTTTCCATGGCGCGCCGCCGCCAGAAAATATAAGCCTTTGAACACCCTGCCCCCTACCCACCGCAAACCTGTCACAGACGGATATTTCCCATGAGCCGCATTTCCCCGATTGTTTATGAAGACGCAGCACCGGATATTCGCGCCGAGCATGACCGGGAGCTGCAGTTGCGCGGCCGCATGACCAACATGAAACGCATCATGCTGCATTCACCTGTCGCCCACCGCATCTATGCCGAATGGTTCACCTTGCGGGATCTGCTGCGCCCGGCCCTGCCGGATCGCGCCATCTGGCTTCTGTCGCTCGCCATCGCGCAGGCAAGCCATGCGGATGTGCCCGTCACCTTTTTCCGCCGCGCCCTGATCGATTCCGGGTTGCAGCCCGAGACCATCGTCCCGGATGCGGATGAAACGGTGCTGATCGATTTTGGCAAGGCCATCGTTGCCGATGCCAATGCGGTGCCCGAGCGGCTGTGGAACAAACTGGCTGCACGTTATGACGAGCCGACGCTGGTCAACCTTGTCGCCTTTGCCGGTATCATGATCGCCACGGCGGTCTTCACCAACGTTGTTGAGGTGGAGCTTGATCCGGAACTGCATTCCTACAGGGCATGAGCCGATTGCCATATCCGCGACCCCGGCGGCCATCTGGCCGGGATCGCGAATGATGCAGTGTAATTAAAGGGTTACATGCTTTTCATCAGGTCCGCACAGGCCTGCCAAACCCAGTGTGACAACGGCCGCCACGGCGGCAAACACCGCAACGGGCCAAAAGCTCGCCTCGGGGAGCAGGACCACGGCCAGCGTCCCGGCAGCCCCGACAATCACACTTTGGATGAAATAATAGATGGCTGTCGCCGTTCCCGCGATATCACCAAAGTCGCGCAAAGCCCCGTTTGCCACAACGGCAGATGTCAATGATATGGCGCAAGCCATGATCCACATCGGCGCCATGAACGTGACAATGGAGATGGGCAGGACCATCTGTCCCGCAATCAGCACCACCGCGCCGGTCAGGAACAAGGCCATCCCCCTGATCAGGCATCCCTTTAGCCCCCAACGCCGGACGAACACACCACCGAAGCGGCTGCACACGATCATGACAAGGGCAACGGTTGCAAAGACGAGGCTGAACATGGTCGAAGACAGGCCAAGCGCCTGCATGAGAATGCGCGGCGCCGTTGAAAAATAGGTGAAGAACGTTCCCATGGCGGTGCTGAAACCCATTGTATAGGTCCAGAACGAGACGCTGGAAAACACCCTGCCAAAACTGCCTCGCAGTGTCGCCGGATGTGTCTGTAGCGGACATGTTTCGGGCCAGCGCAGAAACGCATGCAGCCCGGACAACACAGCAAGCCCGGCAAGCAACCAGAAAACGGCACGCCAGCCGAATATATGGTCGACCAATGCGCCGATCATCGGTGCAAAAGCCGGAACGAAGGCCAGCATGGAACCGAACAGGCCGTAGATGATGGCGCCTTCCGGCCGCGCCGCATAAACATCGCGGACAGTGGCAAAGGTTGCCACCAGGGCCGCCGCGCCACCTGCCGACTGGACAACGCGCAGCGCTATGAAAACGCTGGCCGAACTGGTCATGGCCAATCCGGCGGAGGCAAAGGTGAACAGAAGTGCGCCGCCGAGCAGGACGGGCCTGCGTCCGATGCGGTCCGCCAGCGGGCCGAACAGGAGCTGCCCGCAGCCAAGAACGATCATATACAGGCTGAGTGTCAGCTGGATCGTCGCCGGTGTGGTTTGGAGAACCGCAGGCATGCGGACGACAACAGGCAGATAGATGTCCATGCCCAGCGAAGCGAGCAGGTCAAAGGGAGCCATCAGCAGCAAGGCTGCCGGCAGCGAATAAGTCCAATTTTTGGGGTAAAGCATAACAAAGAATCCCACACGAACAGGAAAGTCCGGCGGCGATCATTGATCCCAACGCAAAAAGCATGATGAGAGCTTTGAATGCCGCAACAACGGTTGAAAACGGTTGTTACGGCCTAGCGGGTTGCGAGCGTGGTGGCTTTCATGGAAGTGCAGCTCCCGGTTGAAGCGCCGATATAGAGCCGTGACGGGCGAGCGTCAAGCAGCTGCAAAACAGGGCCGTTTCATGGAAAAAAATTAATGTTGATGCACACAAAGAAAACACGGTCGATCAATAATCTGTGACTCGAGCAATGTTGGCATGGCGTATAGCACCGCGCATCTCATTGATTTGCAAGGGCTTGGCGAAATGCAAGCAGTGCTCAGGTGCAACCGTAGCGCGAGAGAACCTGGTGTCACAAAGCGCTACAAAACGGGTTTGTAACTCAAAGGAAACGACCATGAGACTAGTTGCCACCCTTACCGCCACCGCGATCCTTGCCTTTGTCGGCACAAGCGCGATGGCACAGACTGCAGCCCCCGCAACGACAGCGCCAGCGGCCACAACCGCACCGGCCGCACCGACCACAACGACAAAGCCGGCCGCCAATTCCATGGCCAAGAAACCCGCCGCTGCTCCGGCTGCCACAGCCACCACCCCGGCCAAGACAGCCATCTCCAAGGCATGCTCGGCCCAGGCCGATGCCAAGGGTCTGCATGGCAAGGAACGCCACAAGTTCCGCGCCGAATGCAAGAAGAACGGCGGCAAGAGCTAACGCCCGTCCTGCTGCTGGCGGGCGCGGTAAATCCGCCGCCCGCCAGTTATCGATACATGTAAATACGCGGCCGCTCAGGCTTTCAGTCCGATGCCGCCCGGACGGCATTGTTTCCGTCCGGTCGCTGCCCCGCCATCGGGGGCTTCTTTGGCGAAGCGCAGGCAAGCCGGATCGGCTATAATAGGCCTTGCAGCAGGCGCAACTTCGGAAATACTCCCATCATAGGTCTGTCGTGCCTGCCCTCCCGCGCGATCAATCCTCTGAATTGGAGTTCTGCAATGACCGGTACATCCTTCTTCAGCGACATGGTGCAGACGATCACCGAACGCGGCCGCAAGCTGCTGTCGTTTGCGCCACGCGCGGAACGGACGCAGGCCAGCCTCACCAGCCTGGAAAAACTGTGCGACATGCTGCTCTCCAGCCGCGGCGAGGCATCCGGCATGGCGCTGGCGGCGGAAATCCTGCAGCAATGGTCGCGCCTGAACGACGGACAGCAGCGCGATTTCATGCTGCTTCTTGCCGGCAAGTTCGGGCCTGACTCCGACAAGCTCGACAAGGCCATCGACACATACCGTGCGGAACGTAGCGCGAAAGCCGTGCTGGAACTGCATGAGGCCGCGGAGCCACGCCGGCAGGAACTGATCCGGCGCCTCAATCTGGCGCCCAACGGCATATCAACGCTGGTGCGCATGCGCGAACGGCTGCTGGAGCTGAAGATCGACACTCCGGACCTTGAGGCTGTGGATGCGGATTTCGCACATCTCTTCACCTCATGGTTCAATCGCGGCTTTCTGATACTCCGCCCGATCGACTGGTCAACGCCCGCGCATATTCTGGAAAAAATCATCCGCTACGAGGCCGTGCACGAGATCGGCGACTGGGATGAACTGCGCCGTCGCCTGGCGCCGGGCGACCGGCGCTGCTTTGCCTTCTTTCATCCGCAACTGGCCGACGATCCCCTGATCTTCGTGGAAGTGGCACTGACCAAGACCATTCCCGAAACCATCTCCGACGTGCTCGGGGAAAAGCGCGCGCCGATTCAGGCGCAGGATGCGCGAACCGCCGCCTTCTATTCCATTTCGAACTGCCAGGCGGGTTTGCGCGGCATTTCCTTCGGCAATTTCCTGATCAAGCAGGTGGTCGAAGATCTGCGCCGTGACCTTCCCAAGCTGGATACATTCGTCACGCTTTCACCGGCTCCGGCCTTTGCAGGCTGGCTGGGGCGCGAACGGCGCAATGAGGATTCCGACGTGCTGACGGCGGAGGACAAGGCCGCTCTCGCCGTGCTGGATGACGCCGACTGGGCCAGCGGCACGGCCGGGACCGCCGATGTAAAGGCGGCATTGCTGCCCGCCGCCGCCTGGTATTTCCTCCGGGCCCGGACGCCGGATGGCCGGCCGGTTGATCCGGTTGCCCGCTTTCACCTCGGCAACGGCGCGCGGCTGGAGCGGCTGGATTTTCTTGCCGACCGTTCAAGCCGCGCCATGCGGCAGGCGCACGGGCTGATGGTCAATTATCTCTACAAGCTTGACGATATTGAAACCAACCACGAGGCTTTCGCCCAGCGGGGCGAGATCGTTGCCGCGCCAGCCATCCGCAAGCTGCTTCGCAGCATCAAGCCGAACCGCTCCGCGCCTGCCGCGGAGCGCGCCGGGAACGCAGCAGACAGCAAGGAATTGAGTTCATGAGCAACCACTTGTTCGACGCCATCCGGGATGCCATTCCCGCCGGCAATGCCGTGTTCATTGAAACAGGCGACGGACGCAGCTGGACCTATGGCGACATGCTGCGCTGCTCCGGCCGGATGGCGGGTGCCTTGCGCGGCCTCGGCGTCATCCCCGGCGACAGGGTGGCCGTTCAGGTGGAAAAAAGCGCCGAAGCTTTGATGCTTTATCTCGCCTGCATCCGCTGCGGAGCGGTCTATCTGCCGTTGAATACCGCCTACACCCTGGCTGAACTTGACTATTTCATCGGTGATGCCGAACCGCGTCTCGTCGTGGCAACACCGCAGGCAGCCGATGGCATCAGGGCCGTGGCATCGAACCATGGCGCATCGGTTGAGACGCTCGATGACCACGGCGGCGGCTCGCTCATGGATATTGCAAGGGATCAATCGCCGGATTTTCCCGATATTGCGAGAGCGGCAGATGATCTTGCCGCCATTCTCTACACATCGGGCACAACCGGACGTTCCAAGGGCGCAATGCTGACCCATGACAATCTCCTGTCGAATGCCCTGACATTGCGGGCCTGCTGGCAATTCACAGCCGATGACCGGCTGATCCATGCCCTGCCGATCTTTCACACCCACGGGCTTTTCGTCGCCACCAACGTCATCCTGATGTCCGGCGCCTCGATGTTCCTCTTGCCAAAATTCGACCCGGCGGAAATCCTGTCGCTAATGCCGCGCGCGACCACCATGATGGGTGTTCCCACCTTTTATGTCAGGCTTTTGCAGAATGAGGGACTGACCCGTGATGCCGCCAGGGGAATGCGGCTGTTCATCTCCGGCTCGGCGCCTCTGCTTGCCGATACGCACCGGGCATTCCAGGAGCGTACCGGCCATGCCATTCTGGAGCGGTACGGCATGACCGAAACCAATATGAACACCTCCAATCCCTATGACGGCGAGCGGATTGCCGGAACGGTCGGCTTTCCGCTTCCGGGTGTTGCCGTGCGGGTCACCCATCCGGAAACCGGCGCGATGCTCCCGGCCGATGCAACCGGCATGATCGAGGTCAAGGGGCCGAATGTGTTCAAGGGGTACTGGCGCATGCCGGAGAAGACCAAGGCGGAGTTCCGCGATGACGGCTTCTTCATCACCGGCGATCTCGGCAAGATCGATGCGGGTGGCTATGTGCACATTGTCGGCCGCGGCAAGGATCTGGTGATATCGGGCGGCTACAACATCTATCCCAAGGAAGTGGAAACCGAAATCGATCAACTGCCGGGCGTCATGGAAAGCGCCGTGATCGGTGTCGCCCATCCGGATTTCGGCGAGGGCGTGACCGCCGTCGTGGTCAGGCAATCCGGCGCCGATATCGATGAGAAAGCCATTCTCGACGCGCTGCAGGATCGCCTGGCGCGCTACAAGCAGCCCAAACGCATCATTTTCGTCGATGACCTGCCGCGCAACACCATGGGCAAGGTGCAGAAGAACGTGCTGCGCGAGCAATATGGCAATCTCTATGCGAGCAAGGCGCACGCCTGAACGCCTGAACGCCCCTACCGGCTGACGATGGAGATTTTCCCGTCCTTGCCGACATGGGCGGCAATGGCGTCGTAGCTGGCGATTGCCGGGTGAGCGGTGGCAATCGCGTGCACCTGCGTCGCCGTCACCACGATGACCTCGGCACCGGCCGCCTCACCGGCTTGAATGCCCGCCGGCGCATCTTCAAAAACCAGGCAGTCCGCAATGTCCACGCCGAGTTTTTCGGCACCGAGCAGATAGCATTCCGGATTCGGTTTTCCGATCGAGACATCCTCGGCCGTCACCATCGTTCGGGGAACAGGAATACCCGCAGCTTCCAGCCGCCGCAGCGCCAGCGCAAGGGGGGCTGATGTCACGATCGCCCAGCTCTGCGGCGGCAGGGCGTTCAGAAAGGCCACCGCCCCGTCAATCGCGACAATGCCTTCGACATCGTCGATTTCCTCCCGCTCGATCTCCGCTGCTTCCGTTTCCGGATCCACCCCCGGCAAAGCCAGACGGCGGATCGTATCGACACCGCGGACGCCGTGCATGGTGGGCAGGAAGGTTTCGACATCAAGGCCCTTGCGGTGCGCCCAGTTGCCCCATATGCGCTCGGCGGAAGCCAGCGAATTGAGGATCGTGCCATCCATGTCGAAAAGCAATGCCGCAAACGGCTTGCTGAAAACGGCGGAAGTGGTTGGAGACAATTTGAATTTCCTTTCATTGGCAAAACCACCGATACACAATTGCAGCGCTTGCCCGCAACGCCCGCCATGCTAATTTCCGGCGCAAAATGGCACCAAAATCTGTGTTTGCAACCATGACGCGCCTGAGGTGCCGATGTCAGCGGCCGATCTGTTTTTGCGCCGCAATTTATGTCACAAGATATTGCAGCAAGCATATCGTTCATGCGCTGCGTGTATCGCAGCTTTGAACAGTCGGGGGCGTGATGGACAAAGAAGATGCCGATGCGATCGAGGCACTCGCCACCGGCGCGTTCTCCCTGTTTCAGCAATCACCGCGCGTGGCTTTTGCGTCGATTGCCGCCCTTGCCGGATCAATCATCGTCGCAGCATTGATCACCCGGCGGCTGAAACGGAAATGGCCGATCAGATCGCGCATCCGCATTCTCATCGATTATCTCTCGACTGTTGTTCTGACCATCATCTTCATCCTCGCGCTGATGCAGATATTCAGGGGAACACTGGCCAACACGCTGGTGTTCGTGATGGGCGGCGCGCTTGGTTCCTTTCTTGTCGTCCGGGTTGTCGGCGCGGTCGTCGAACTTCTTTTCAAACCGCATGAGCCGTTTCGCTCCATCCTGCGCGTCGGGTCCGTTCTATTCTGGTTTGCACTGTTCGTTTATCTCTTCGGGCAATGGAATCCGGCGATCAAGGGTTTCTTCGAGGCGGAAATCCCCATCGGCGATTCCAGGATCAGTGCGCAGGCGATCTTCAACATCCTGTTTCTGGGCGCCATCATCCTGATTGTCACGATCTGGATTTCCGAAACGGTGCAGCGCTATCTCCACCGCAGGAGTGGCCTGCAGCCCAACCTTGCGCTTGCTCTCGACCGTATCATCTCTGTAACGATGTGGGTGGTTGCGGCCCTGCTGATCATTTCATTGGCCGGGATCAATCTGACCGCCCTTGCCGCCTTTGGCGGCGCGCTCGGCATTGGTCTTGGCCTTGGCTTCCAGAAGCTTGCCGCCAGCTATATCAGCGGGCTCATCCTGCTGTTTGAACGTTCGGTCCGGGTCGGCGACAATCTGGTTACCGACCGCATTTCGGGCAAGGTCACGGAGATGACCATCCGCTACACAACGATCCATACCACCGATGGACTCGATGTCCTGATATCCAACGACACGCTGATCAGCAGCACGATCTTCAACGAGACGCTCTCCGACAGCAATATACGGCTGGAATGCCCGGTCGCGGTGGCATCCTCCGCCGATCTGGATGCGGCGCGCCGCATCTTTCTCGATGCCGTGCAAAAGCAGCCGCGCGTCCTGAAACAGCCGCCGCCCCGGATTTTTACGGCAACGATCGAAAACAAGAGCATCAAGCTTCTGGCCCGCTTCTGGATCAGTGATCCTAGCAATGGCCGTATAGAGATCATCTCTGATATCAATGAGATGATTCTGCAGGAATTCAAGAACAAGGGAATCGATCTGGCCTGACAAAGAAGCGGCAGATCACGGCAGTGGGGTTGGGAGGCACGCATGTCACTGAACGAAACGGTAGATCCGTACCGAAAAATAAGCCTGCGCATCATTCCTTTCATGATGGTGCTCTATCTCGTCGCATTTCTCGACCGGGTGAATATCAGCTTTGCTGCCCTCACCATGAACGACGATGTCGGCCTGACGCCCTATGTCTACGGATGGGGCGCGGGTATTTTCTTTCTCGGCTATTTCCTGTTCGAAGTGCCCAGCAACGTCATTCTCGAAAAGGTCGGTGCGCGGCTGTGGATTGCCCGGATCATGATCACCTGGGGGCTTGTCTCCGCCGCCATGGCCTTTGTGCAGGGGCCATGGAGTTTCTTCATCCTGCGCTTTCTGCTCGGCCTCGCCGAGGCGGGGTTTCTTCCCGGCATGATCCTTTACCTCACATACTGGTTTCCGGCGGCGCAGCGGGCGAAATTCATCGGCCTGTTCATGGCAGCGGTGCCGCTGGCAAGCGCCGTCGGCGCACCGCTTTCCAGCCTGATCATCGGCATCGATCACGCCTGGGGGCTGAAAGGCTGGCAGTGGCTGTTCATCGTCGAGGGCATCCCATCCTGCCTGCTCGGCCTTGCGGTGCTGCGCCTGTTGCCCAATGGCCCGGCGCAGGCGCCCTGGCTGACGCTGACCGAACGGCGCATCGTCCAGGAGAGACTGGACAAGGACCACCTCGCCCATCCCGGCCGCACCCAGCACAGGCTCTGGCCCGCTTTGGTTGACAGGCGGGTATTGCTCCTCGGCCTTGTCTATTTCGGCATCGTCATCGGGCTCTACGGCATTGGCCTGTGGCTGCCGCAAATGATCAAAGCGATGGGTTTTTCCAACACGCAGGTCGGCTTCATCACGGCCTTGCCTTATCTCGTCAGCGCCATCGCCATGCTGCTCTGGGGCCGGCACAGCGACAAAAGCGGCGAGCGGGTCTGGCATGTCGCCATTGCCGCGGCGGTCAGCGCCATCGGCTTCATCGGCAGCGTCTATCTCCAGTCCAATCTGGTGGCGCTTTTCTGTCTCGGCATCGCCTCCGTCGGCATTTATGCGAGCCTCGGCCCCTTCTGGGCCATGCCGCCGGTCTTTCTGCAGGGAACGGCGGCAGCCGGTGGCATTGCGCTGATCAATTCCGTCGGCAATCTCGGAGGGTTCGCCGGTCCCTATCTCGTCGGCTGGATCAAACAGAGCACCGGCAGTTTCCAGATCGGCATGGGTGTGCTTGCCTGCTGCCTTGCGGCGGCAGCCATCATCGTTCTGTTTCTCGGCCGGGAACTGAAATCCAGCCGGCACGATGCGGTGCGCTGACCTCTATTCGAACAGATCCGGGTGGTTTTTCTCCACCTCCGGCAGGGCGCGCAATATTTCGGTGAGGTGGTGGCGCATCGCCGCCTCCGCCGCGTCGGGATTGGCCGCATCGATGGCGCTGACGATTGCCTGATGCTGCTGGATGAGCAGTTGCATGGCCGCCGCGTTCAGCAGGGTAAGCTGGCACGCCCGATCCATATGGGCCTTGAGGTTGCCGACGACCGACCATGCCATGGGACAGCCTGCGCCTTCCGCAAGCGCAATGTGGAACTGCTCGTCAAATCTCTGGAAAGCGCTGTGGTCGGTGCGGGCGGCGGCACGCGCCTGCGCTTCAAGCGCCTCGTCGATCTTTTCCCGGCTTGCCGGATCAAACGCTTCACAGGCGCGGCGCACGACGGCGCTTTCGATGACCTCGCGCAGAAACCGCGCCTCCCGCATCTTGGCAAGGGAAATCTTGACCACCATCGTGCCCCGCTGCGGCAGCACTTCGACAAACTGCTGTTTGCTGAGCGCGATCAAAGCTTCGCGCACGGGCTGGCGCGACACGCCGTAGCGCTCGGCAATCTCCTGCTCCGACAAGCGCACGCCCGGATATAATTCCAGCGAAACAATGGCCCTGAGCAGCTCCTTTTCGAGCCGGTGCGCCGTTGAGCCACCACGGCTGAGATCAATCGTCAAACCTGCTCCTCCAATCCGCTTGCATTGCATCGATTACCATATCATACTACCATACTAGTATATGCCGTGCCAGCCGCGGTCAAGCGACGGCCTGTTTGTGAATCAGAATCCGGTGCCGGATAGACAAGGCCCCCATGCTGTTTCGCACAGGAATCCGCCTGAACCAAGCAAAGCCTGCATGGAGCCAGCAACACGGCAGGCGGATTGAGGAGTCCGCCATCGTGTCCGAAGCCGTCCTGAGCAAGAGCGGCAGCAAGGGGTGACGCCGGCGACCTCCGGCGTCGGGAACAATCAAGGCCACGGGGAGTGGCCGATGTGGAGGAGAGACTATGAAGGATTTTCGCCTGACACGCCGTGCATTCGGCCTTGGCCTTGCCGGTGCCGGTACATTCGCCATTCTCGGCCGCGCGACGCGCGCCGAAGCTGCCCCGGTGACCCTGCGCATGTCGTCATCCCTGCCCGCCGATCCGAACTCGGCGCACTGGCTGTGGTATGACCGCTTCCAGAGCAGCCTGAAAAACAAGGCCGGCGATGCCGTCGAGATCAAATATTTCCCTGACAATCAGCTTGGCAAGGAAGCCGACATTGTCGGCCAGGTGAAGCTCGGCATTGTCGACATGATGATCTCCGGCTCCTCCATCTGGGGCACGCTCGCGCCGGAAATCGGTGTTCTCGATCTCGGCTATCTCTTCAACTCGATGGATGCGGCCGGGCCGGTGCTCGATGGCAGCGCGGGCAAGGTGCTGAACGGCATTTTTGCCGGCAAGATTGGCGTCGAGGTGGTCAGCTGGGCCTATAGTCTCGGCGGGCGCAACGTAACGGCGCGCCAGCCTGCCAACACGCCGGAACTGCTCAAGGGACAGAAGATTCGCGTCCTGCCGGTTGCCAATTTCGTCGCCACGCTGAAGGCGATGGGGGCATCGCCCACGCCGATGTCACTGGGCGAAGTCTACACCGCCCTGCAGACGGGCGTCATTGACGGGCTGGAGCACGATGCGCCGACAGTCCTGGCACTGAAGTGCTATGAGGTGGCCAAGCACATTTCCCTCACCCAGCATATCTGCAATCCGCAGACCATCGTCATCGGCAGGCGTGCCCTGTCCAAAATACCGGCGGAACATCTGCCCGCTTTCCGCGAGGCTGCGGCGGAAGCCTCCGCCTTCCAGCGCAGCAAGGCAAACGAGATCGAAGCCAGCGCACTGGCAAAACTGCGCAGCAATGGCGTGACGACGCACGAGGTCGATCGTGCCGCCTTCAAGCAGCTTGTCCTGCCGCTCTGGGATGAGTTCGCCAGGACCTATCCAAGCACCAAGCCCGTGCTTGAATCCATCACCAAGGCCTGAGGTCGCCCATGTCCGTCGAGGCTGCCTTGCCCACCGCCCATGCACCCGCCGTCAGGGGCGCGCCGTTTGTCGGCGCTCTCCTGCGCACCGTCGAGATCCTTGCCGCCATCGCCCTGGCCGCCGATCTCGCTCTGGTCATCATCGCCGTCCTCTGGCGCTTCGCCTTCAACGACACCATTTTGTGGGCCGATGAAGTCGCACGCATGCTGCTCATCGCCGTCGCCTTTCTGGGCGGCGCTGCAGCGGTCGCCAAGGGCAATCATGTCGGTATCCGTATCCTGCGGGACAAGCTGGCGCCGCAGCATGCATCCCGCGTGGAAGCGGCGGGCCTGTGGATCGAACTCGGCGTGACACTCGCCGTGGCGGTCTTCGCCATCGAGTATTGCGAGTCTGCCTCCACGCAGGTGACTTCGACCGGCCTGCCGCAAAATCTCTTCATGTATCCGCTCGTTGCCGGCGGCTTCTGCATGGCCATTTTCACCGCGGCGCGGCTGCTGGCCTATCCCAGGACAGACATTGCGATGGGCCTGGCCGGGCTTCTTGTTCTGGCTGGTGCGGTGACGCTCTGGACAATGCTTCTGCCGGATCATGCACCCAGCCCGCTGGTTCTGATGCTCGGCGGGTTTGCCATTTGCCTGTCCAGCGGCATTCCCATCGCCTTTTCGCTGTGTGTCGGTGCCCTGCTCTACATTCTCGGCGATGGTTTCATTCCATTTGCGGTCTTTGCCCAGCAGGCCTCCAGCGGTATCGACAATTTCGTGCTGCTTGCCGTACCGTTCTTTGTCCTGACCGGCCTTGCCATGGAGGTGAATGGCATGTCGGTGCGGCTGATTGAATTGCTGCGCCGGGGGGTGGGCGAGCGCAAGGGCGGGCTCAACATCGTCACCATTCTCAGCATGGTGCTGTTCTCGGGCATTTCCGGCTCGAAACTTGCGGATGTGACGGCTGTCGGTACGGTCATGATCCCGGCCATGCGCCGGTCGGGCCATGATCCGTCGGAAGGCGTGGCCCTTCTGGCGGCCAGTGCCGTCATGGCGGAAACCATCCCGCCCTGCATCAACCTCATCATTCTCGGCTATGTGGCGAACCTGTCCATCGGCGGCCTGTTTGCCGCTGGCATTTATCCGGCGATCCTGATGGCCGGAGCCCTCATCCTTGGCGTCGTCATCTTCTCGAAGAAAGCGCCACCCGCCCCGGTGGAAACATCGGGGCGCAGCCTGAACAATCTCATGTGGAGCAGTGCGGTCAGCCTTGGCGTCATTGTGATCATTTTCGGCGGCTATCGCTCCGGCTTTGCCACCGCCACCGAAATCGGCGCCTTCGCCGTGGCCTATGCGCTCCTGGTCGGGCGCCTCGTGTTCCGGGAGCTGACATGGCGCAGCACGGTACACCTGTTCATCCGCTCCGCGACGCTTGCCGGTATGATCCTCTTCGTGGTCGCAGCCTCCCAGACCGTTGCCTTCTCGCTGACCATCGACCAGGTGCCGCACATGCTGGCGGAAGCCATGATCAATCTCAGCCACGGTGCAGGCTCCTGGGCGTTCATCATCGCCTCCATCCTGATCCTCATCGTCATGGGTGCCGCACTGGAAGGCGCTCCGGCGCTCATCATCTTCGGCCCGCTGCTCATTCCGGTGGCGCAGAGCTTTGGCATCCATCCCCTGCACTACGGCATCGTGCTCATCATCGCGATGGGGCTTGGCCTGTTCGCGCCGCCATTGGGGCTCGGGCTTTACACGAGTTGTGCGGTGGGCGGCGTGTCCCTGGAGGCGACGGTCAAGCCCATCGCCAAATATCTGGCGATCCTGTTCGTGTGTCTGCTGCTGATCGCCTTCATTCCGGATATCACATTGTCGCTGCCGCGCTATATGGGCTTTGTCCATTAGCCGGGAACCATGGTAGTCTCGATCCCTCGCAGAAGGGATCGAGCCCTCGGATCAAACCCTGGGATCAAGCCGTCTTTTCCTCGATTCTGGCGTCATCCTGAATTGCTTCGTCAGGCAAACAAAAAGCAAAACTGCATGACGCACGCCTGAATGCATCGGCAACCGCCCGCGCAGACGAATTCAAGCTGGCATCGCCGTGCATCAGAAACAGTTTCCGGGAAAATGGCGGATCAAGCGGACGGACAACACAGCCATCGACAATAGTTGGCAGCGCCAGTTCAGGCACCATGGCCACGCCGACATGGGAGCGGACCATCGAGAACAGCGTCTCCTTCTCCCTCACGCGCACGACAACATCGATTGCAACACCGGCATCCCCGAGCATCCCGTCGATCTGCGGGCCGCACCCCATTGCCGGCACGACAAAGCGGGCATCCTGCAAGTCGGCCTGCAATACGGTCTCGCGCCCGGCCAGGACATGATCTTCCGGAACGAGGAGAAGCAGCTTTTCTTCCATGAAGTGCTCGGCATTCAGACCATCGCAAATACCGGCTATGCCAATGTCGATCAGATCATTTCTGGCCCATTCATGTACTTCCTGATCGGTTCCATCCCAGATATCGAGCCGGATATCGGGAAAATTGCGGCGCAGGTCGCGCAAGGCCGCCGGCGTGATCCGCGACGCGATGCTGGCGACGACGCCGACGCGCACCGTGCCGCAGACATTGCGGTTCTGGCCGAGTTTGCGCAGCCGCTCAATGGCCTGCAGCACGCCGCGCGCTTCCTCGGCGACTTTCTGGCCCATGGCCGTCAGTTCCATATTGCCCCGCTGCCGCTCGATCAGCGGTGCGCCTATCGCAACCTCCAGGCCGCGGATGGCATGGCTGACGGCAGACTGGCTTACGCCGATCCGGTCGGCGCCGCGGGAAAACCCGCCTTCTTCCACGATAGCAATCAAAGCCTTCAGCATGGTCAGGTTGATATGAATCTTGCTCATGATGCGCGTCCAGAAGTTTTCATTTTACATGTTTCGATGGCCTATCTATCAGCTCCCCTTGTTTCCGGGCAAGTCAATTTTTGTATTATAACCCGGTAAAATGCAAAAATGAGGCGGTGCTATCCGTAACAATCTCCCAGGAATCGCGGATTGCACCCCGCATCGCCAGGCCACCGGCGGCGACCCGGCGGCACAGGCTCATAGCTTGGCGAATACAACTCAACTGACCATTGACAGGAAAAACCATGTTCAACCACTTCACGAAATTATGTGTCCGCACCAGCCTGATCGTGGCCATGATGGCAACAGCCGCATGGGCTGAGGAAACGGCGCTGCCCAAAAAGGATATTGCGGGCGCATCGGACAGCCCGGCGCTCAAGCGCTATGAAGGCTCGCTCATTTTGAGCCATCTTCACCAGAAATTCACCGACTTCACCTTTCCACTGTCTCCGCTTGTCGACACGGGCGAAAAGATCGAGCGGACCTATATGGAAGTATTCAAGCCCAAGCAGAAACAGACGGTCGAAGGCGAACTGACCCGGCTCATTTATCTCACCCCTGAAGGGCGCTCCACCCTTGAAGTCACACGGAACTATCAGGATGAAATCGCCGCGAAGGGCGGCAAGATCCTCTATTCCTGCAAGGGCGAAGAATGCGGCGGCAGCGCCGATCTTTCGGCCCGCGTCCCAACGGGCGGCAATGAGGACACCAGCCTGATGATGTACTTCATCGATGAGAGCAAGCTGCAGGCGAAATTTGATGATGCTTTGGGCTGCTCGGCCCTGCCGTACAAGATCGATGACCAGCGCTTTTTTGCGGCGAGCTTTCCGCAGGGCGGCGCGGACGCCTATGCGACGGTCCACACCTATCGCATTGCCAAGAGCTTCACCGACGGTTGCGCCCGTTATACTGACAGGACGATCGCCCTCGTCAACGTGGTGGAGCCGGAAAAGCGCGAACAGAAAATGATCACCGTCAATGCTCGCGAAATGGCAACGGCCCTTGATACCAGCGGCCGCGTTGCCCTCTATGGCATTTTCTTCGACACGGACCGGACCGACATCAAGCCGGAATCCGACGCTGCATTGTCCGAGATCGCCAACATGATGAAATCGAACCAGGACCTCAACGTTCTGGTTGTCGGCCACACCGATGACGTCGGAAATTTCGACTACAATGTCGACCTGTCCAAGCGCCGGGCGGCTTCGGTGACCAGAGTGCTGGCAGATCGTTACGGCATCGCAATCGGGCGGCTGCGCTCCTTTGGTGCAGGCATGTCTGCCCCCGCGGCAAGCAATGCAACCGAGGAAAACCGTTCGAAGAACCGGCGTGTTGAACTCGTCAAAATGCGCTAATGCGCGCAATCCGCTGGCGGCGCAAATGCCGCCAGCGGATTGCGTTTCAGAGTTTCAAATCTCCACTGGCAGATGAATGGCCGACATGGCAATCATCGCACGCCGGCAGTTGCACATTCTCAAAGATCAAGCAGGACACTCATGTGGAACTTCAGCATCACGCGTTCACTCGGCCTCATGGCACGCACGGCCCCGTTCATCGCGCTTAGAATTGCCATCTACTTCGGCATGGTCATCGCCTATGTGCTCGTCACATCAACCGGCGCCGGTATCGGCTGGGGTATTGGCGGCCTTGGCGATGAAGGGTTCCGGGCCAATTCCATCTTCATCGGCGGGCTTGTCGGCTTCTGCATGACCGCCGGGGCCCTCTATCTCATGCGGGAATACATCCTCTATGTCGTCAAGGCAGGGCACATTGCCGTGCTGGTGGAGCTGCTCGACGGCAGGCCATTGCCGGACAATCAGGGACAGATCCGGTACGCCAGAGGCATCGTTGCAAACCGGTTCGCCGAGGCAAGCGTCCTTTTTGCCGTCGACCAGCTGATAAAGGGCGTGCTGGCGGCCATCACCGGACTGGTGCAGGGTATCACCGCCTTTTTGCCCCTTCCCGGCCTGGACCAGCTCATGTCGCTGATCCGGGCATTTCTGCGCATTGCCGTCGGCTTCATCGATGAGGTCATGCTTGCCTACATCATCCGGACCCGCAGCCCCAATCCCTGGCAATCGGCACAGTCGGCACTGGTGCTCTACGGCCAGAATGCGGGAACGATGCTGCGCAATGCCGCGTTTCTGACCGTCATCGTCTACGGCCTGTCGATCGCCGTATTCCTGGTGATGCTGGCACCGGCGGCAGCCCTGGTCTACTGGATTCCGGGCGGCTGGACATCCGGCGGCTTCCTTCTCGCCCTCATCTTTGCCTGGGCCGTCAAGGCCGCCCTCATCGAACCGTTTGCCATCACATGCATGATGCAGGTGTTTTTCCGGACGATTGAAGGCCAGTCGCCCAATCCCGAATGGGAAGCCAAGCTGTCGCAAATGTCCGGAAAATTCAGGAAACTCAAGGAAAATGCCGGTCTGGCGGCAACCGCATAACCCGCCGGCATACAAGACGGCCTGCCCCCGGACGGAAATGCCGGGAGCAGGCCGCATATCTCAGGCGCAACGCCTGTTCACATCCGCATGAACATCGTCCAGAATCCGCTTCAGGACATCCAGCAGCTGCCCGATCTGGTCAAGCGTGGCAATGAATGGCGGCGCCAGAACCACCGAGGCACCGAGCGGACGAATGATGAAGCCGAGATCCCGTGCCGCCTTGGCGATCCTGTCCCCAACGCGATACTCTCCCGCATAGGCGGTCTTGGTTTTCTTGTCCGCCACCATCTCCAGCGCGCCCATCAGGCCAAGGCCGCGCGCCTCGCCAACCATGGGGTGTTCGGCCAGCGTGCGCAACCCGGCCTGAAAAACCGGCCCGACCTTGCGAATATTGTCGAGAATGCCCTCTTCCGTGATGATGCGGATCGCTTCCAGCGAAATGGCACATCCGACGGGATGGCCGCCAGTGGTATAACCATGCGGAAACTCTTCCCAAAGTTCGCAGGCCGCGGTCGCCCGCTTGTCCATGTCGGCGGACAGCATCACGGCGCCCATCGGGAAATAGCCCGCCGACATGCTCTTTGATGCCACGATGATATCCGGCTGCAGACCGACTGCCTGCGCACCCCACAGATGCCCTGTCCGGCCAAAGCCGCAGATCACCTCATCGGCGACGAGCGGGATGCCATAACGCTGCAGAACCGGCTGGATCATGCGGAAATACCCGTCCGGCGGCACGATGACACCGCCCGCCCCCATCACGGGCTCGGCGAACATGCCGGCAATGGTCTCCGGGCCTTCCGCCACAATCTGCTGTTCGAGCCGGACGGCAAGCCGCGCGCAATAGTCCTCGTCGCTTTCACCCGGCAGCGCAAAGCGCCAGCTATGCGGACAGTCAAGGGTAACGATCTCGGCATTGGGCAGACCGAAGGCCCGCACGTAATCCTTGCCCGTCAACGCCGAAGCCATGACGGTGGCGCCATGATAGGCGTTCTTGCGTGTCAGAAGCTTGCGCCGCCTGGGCTGGCCCTCTGCCGCCCACATCATCCACAGGAGCTTGATGACGGATTCATTGGCATCCGAGCCCGAATTTGTAAAAAAGACGCGGCTCATCGGCACGGGCGCCAGTTCAAGCATGCGCTCGGCCAGGGCAATGGTCGGCTTTGAGTTGCGGCCAAAGAAGGTGTGATAACCGGGAAACTGCGCATATTGCCGGGCGGCAACCTCGGCCAGGCGCGTTTCGGAAAATCCCAGCGTCATGTTCCAAAGACCGGAATTGCCCTCGAAATAGCGCTTGCCGGCGGTATCGAAGATATAGGCGCCATCGCCTTTCTCGACGATGGCAGGCCCGTCCTCCCGCAGCGATGCCAAATCCGAGAATGTGTGAAAGAAGCTGCCGAGTTCGCGCCGCTCCCAAGACTGTACTGTTGTATCCATGAATCCCTCCAGAAGTAACGATGCGTTGATCGCATCTGCACTTCATGAGAAGTCACATATTGCATTTTGTCAATATAAAATGCTTTTCGATATCACAGGTTGAACCGCTCTACCCGATTGCATCGCACAATATATTTTTACAGATTGGCGAAAACATGCCTGTCTATTGGTATATTCACCGCGATGTTTCTTGAAATAGGGATTTATCCCGGCATCCGGCAATTCCGGCGGGAAAATTCTTTATTGCACTATATCCATGTTAAAAACGGAAAACATCCACATGGGACATCCGTATCCCATCCGCAGATCAGCAGTTGCCGCAACCGGCGGGTGCCGTATCAGTCCTGCTCCAGGGAAAGATGCAAATCCCCCGCCCGGACCCGCTCCAGATCGTCATCGATGTATTTGAATGTTTCATCCCTGGAGATTTGCAGATGCAGCCGCATCAGGGCCGCAGCCACCTGCCTCTCACCGCGCAGCAGGGCCGCGATGATGTTGCGGTGCTCACCAAGGGATTCGCGGATGCGCTCGAGCCGGACAAACCCGATATATTCGTTGACCCGCCGGATATTGTTCTGCCGCTCGATGGCATCAACCAGATGCGCAGACCGGGCGCCGAGCGCAACCAACCGGTGAAATTTGGCATCCAGATCGAAAAGCCGCCGCTGATCAACTTTTTCGATATTGGCGATTGTATTGGCATGGTCGCGGTCAATCGCCTGAAAGGCCTCGACATCGACGAAGTAGGGATCGGCCAGAATGGTGGCCGGCTCGAGAATCTGACGGAACTTGTATCCGCTTTCCAGGGCAGTCGCACTGACGTCGGCAAAAATCCATCCGTGACCGACGGAAGGCTCCACCAGCTGATCGCGCATCAGGCGGCGCAGGGTTGACATGAGAATGCCGTGCGGAACCGCATATTTCTGCATCAGCGCCCGCTCGCTGATCACGCTGCCGAGCTGACCGAGCGCCATGTCGCGCATCACCCGTTCATCCAGCAGCTCATTCTTCTCGGCATCCGTATCAAACACGTCGGCGCTTGCATCCGCGAGGCGAAACCCGCGATGCTGCTCGTAGCTGACGACACCTTCATTCTGCAACTGCCACAGCACCTTGCGCACGGGCGTGCGCGAAATCCCCAGGGCATCGGCAATTTCCGCCTCATTCACCCGGTCGCCGACATGCAGGTCCTCACCGAACCGTCGTTGCAATTGATCGCGAATCCGTGTCTGAAGTGGCGTGTGCTTGGTCAAGTTCCGATACCCCTTGTAATAATAATTGTACTTTTTCCCAACAAAGAACTTTTATCAATCCTTATAAGGCCATTTCCAACATAAATGCGCACTTTTCTGCGTCAAACCATCACATTTGTTCAATGGCGAACGGCCATGGGGACATGCCGGGGCTGGTGATACGGCATTCATCCGTCCAGATCATGGCATTGGCGGATGTCCTTGCGGGCTGTCCTGACGGGCTGGCGCTCGAAGAATCCTGTAGCGCTTCCATGTTAGCCGGAATAGGAATTGGCAAAGGGAAGGAATCACCATGGCTTTACGATCATTCGGACCACTCACCGCAATTGCCATGCTGGCTTTGACAGCCGGCGCCGCGCCCGCCTGGAGCAGCGACAGCGTCCAGACAATTGCCTTTATCAGGCATGGTGAAAAGCCGGAAAAGGGCCTGGGCCAGCTCAATTGCCAGGGGCTGAATCGCGCCCTTGCTCTTCCCCCCGTGATTGCCAAAACACTGGGCAAGCCCGATTATATTTTCGCGCCGAACCCTTCCGATCAGAAGGAAGACGGCGGCGAGAACTATGACTATATTCGCCCGCTGGCCACGATCGAGCCGACGGCCATTTCGTTCGGCCTGCCGGTCAACGCAAGCATCGGCGTTTCCGAGCGCAAGGACCTCGCCAAGGCTCTCAGCAAGCCAAAACTGCGCAATGCCCGCATCCTCGTCGCCTGGGAACACAAGAAAATCGATAACATTGTCACTGACCTGCTCGAGGCCAACAATGGCGATGCCGGCGCCGTGCCGAAATGGCCGAAAGACGATTTCGACAGCATCTATGTCGTCACGATCACCCGAAACGGCGAAACGTCAAAATCGACATTCGAGATAAAGCATCAGGGCTTGAACGGACAGCCGCAGACCTGCCCGCACTGACCTTGCATGCGCCGGAATCTGACCGTCAGGCCGGGCCTGCCAGCCACCGTTGCCGCCGCCTGTACGCCGCAGCACGATTTCCAGTTGTTCTCCACACCTATTGCCAATAGTTTGGTTGTGGGCTGATTGGGTTGTAACAGCATGCGCCGCGTGCCGTTTCGGGGGTAACGATGATTTTTTGCGATTCGGCGGGACCGGTCTACTCGCCGCAGGACCTGGCAATCATGCGAAAGGCTTACGCTGAAGCTTTCCGCATGCTGGATCTCGGCCCGCGCTCAAAGGTCTATGCGCAGGAAATATCCCTGATCATCCTGCAGATTTATACCTCGGGTGTATCGGACGTGAAGCGGCTTGCCGAGCTTTCGCTTGACCGCGCCGTCCGCAAGAATTTCGAATTGCGCCTGACGCTCGACGCGGCAAGAGCCCATCAGCTGCGCCGTGAACAGGCCGAGGCAGCGGCGCGCAAGGCCGCCTTGATCAAGCCCGGCTCTCCCGCTCCGCACCGGCCCCGATATACACGCGGCTAAAGCCAAATCGCGCCATTTTACGTGCCTCTTGTTTTGACGCGGCTGCGCCTTGGGTATAAACCTGCACGGGCAACTTTCCTCGTCCCTGCAGTCCAAAATGCTCCGCAAATTCAACATTCGCCGCCTTGGTGTCCTCTCCATTCTCCTGGCACCCAGCCGGCTCCGGGCCTTCGCGCGCGGCAGCGAGCTTGGGCTTGTGCTTGCCGCCGCACTGATCGGCCTGGTTGCCGGTGTCGTGGTCACGGGCATGAGCCTTGTTACCCAGCAAATGCACCAGCTCATCTTCAAGATCGAAGAGGGCGAACGCTTAAGCTCCATGAGTGCGCTGGATCAGGTGATTGTTTTTTCGGCTCCGCTTGCCGGTGGAATTCTGCTCGGTGTTCTGGTGCTGATACTGGCACGCTGGCGCAAACGCCCCATGGTCGATCCGATTGAGGCCAATGCCCTGCATGGCGGCCGGCTTTCCCTCAACGACAGCATCATCGTCGCCGTACAGAATGTCATCTCCAACGGTTTCGGCGCATCCGTAGGATTGGAAGCCGGCTATACCCAGCTGGCATCGGGCCTGGCATCCAAGCTCGGCCTGTCCCTGCAGTTGCGCCGGGCCGAACTGCGCATTCTCGTTGGATGCGGCGCGGCGGGCGCCATTTCGGCGGCCTTCAACGCGCCGCTTACCGGATCGTTCTACGCCTTCGAGCTGATCATCGGCTCCTACACCATCACCAGCCTCGCGCCCGTCGTTGTATCGGCCCTTATCTCCACCATGGTCGCCCGCGCCCTCGTCGGCAGTGATTTCATGATCGACGTCGGCAGTTTCGGCACCGTCGTCACCGCCGACTACGTACCGGCGCTGCTCCTCGGCATCCTGTGCGCCGGTGCCGGCATCCTGCTGATGAAGGGCGTCTCCTTTGTCGAGGAACTCGCCCGCAAGAGCTCGGTTCCGTCATCGATCCGTCCGGCGATTGGCGGCGCTGTCGTGGGTGCGCTTGCATTGGTTTCGCCGCAGGTGCTGTCCGGCGGCCATGGCGCCCTCCACCTCAATCTCGATCATACCGCAACCATTGCCTCGCTGCTCGGCATCCTCCTGCTCAAATCAATCGCATCCGCCGTGTCCATTGGTTCCGGCTTCAGGGGCGGTCTCTTCTTCGCCTCCCTGTTCATGGGCGCCCTCCTCGGCAAGATATTCGCCTACTCCGCTCCCTTCATCTTTGCCCATGCCACACTGACACCCGTCATCTATGCGGTAGTCGGCATGAGTTCCCTTGCGGTCGCCGTTATCGGCGGACCGCTGACCATGACCTTCCTGGCTCTGGAAATCACCGGGGATTTTCCGATCACCGCGCTGGTTCTGGCCGCTGTCATCACCGCATCGCTGACCGTGCGCAACACCTTTGGCTATTCCTTCGCCACGTGGCGCTTTCATCTGCGCGGGGAAAGCATCCGCAGCGCGCACGATGTCGGCTGGATCCGCAATCTCACCGTCGACCGCCTGATGCGCCGGGATGTGCGCACCGCATCGACCCATATGACCATCGCCGACTTCCGCCACGATTTTCCCCTCGGCTCCACCCAGCGCGTCGTGGTCCTCGACGATGCGGGCAAATATGCCGGTATCGTTCTCGTACCGGAAGCCCATTCGGAAATCGTTGACGAATCGGCGCGCACCCAGGAAATCGGCAGCCTGATGAAGTATCAGGGCGATTTCCTGCATCCGCAGATGAATGCCAAGCAGGCGGTCGGCATTTTCGACAAGACGGAAAGCGAAGCGCTTGCTGTCGTTGACAACCTGATCGAACGCAACGTCGTCGGGCTTCTCACGGAAAGCCATACGCTGCGCCGTTACAGTGAAGAACTCGACCAGCGGCGGCGGGAGATTTCCGGCGAACTGTAAGGCCGGAAACGCGCTGAAACCACCACCGGCATGCCGCTGCTCCATTACCTGCTGCAAACTTCATAAAACTGTCATCTGGCAGAAACGGAATATTCAAGGATGAGCGGAAATTATCCGGCGGCAATTTGCATCCATGCCGGAGTACCCCATGTCCTTCCAACCCGCTGAAATGCTGGTCCTGCGCCGTTTTGGTGACGATCAGCTCGTGACCCTCGCAAAGCTGGCCATAGAAACCGCATTCCAGCCGATCGTCGAGGCGGCAACCGGGGCGACTTTCGGTTATGAATCGCTCATGCGCGGGTTTGACCGGCTGGGTTTTGGTTCGCCGCCCGAACTGCTCGACAAGGCGCATGATGTCGGCCAACTGGCCGAGCTGGAACAAATGATCAACGGCCGGGCCTTTGCCGGGTTTTCCGGCCTGCCCGGCTTCACCCACCGCATGCTGTTCATCAATATCGACGCGCGGCTGATCAGCCTGGGCACCAATTTCATCGAGCGCCTTGCCCAGCAGCTGATCAAAGCCAGCATCCGCCCCTCCTCCATCTGCTTCGAACTGTCCGAGCGCTTCGACAACACCAAGGACGCGGCGTTCACCGCACTGATCAACAAGCTGCGCCATGGCGGCTTCAAGCTTGCCATCGATGATTTCGGCGTCGGTTTCAACGGGTTGAAACTGCTGTGCGACTATCCGACCGACTATGTGAAGATCGACCGCCACTTCATCTCGGGTCTCGACGCCAGCCCGCGCAAACGCCACATCGTCAAGCAGATTGTCCAGATGGGTCATATGCTGGGTGCACGCGTCATTGCCGAAGGCGTGGAAACGGAAGCGGAATATATCGTCTGCCGCGATCTCGGCTGCGATCTCGTCCAGGGATATTACATCGCGCGCCCCACCACCCATGTCGGGGAGCTGCAGGATACCTATCCCCATCTGGAACAGGCCGGCAGCGGGCGCCGCCAGACCACGACACTCGACAGCATTCTCATCCGGGCGCAGGTGCAGCGCCTTCCCGCCGTGCGTGAGAACGACGATCTCGACAATGTCTTTGAACTCTTTCGCAAAAACCCGCAGCAGAGCTTTTTTCCGGTGCTCAGCGCCAATGACGAGCCACGCGGCGTTTTGCACGAATATCACGTCAAGGCGATGATCTATCATCCCTTCGGCCGCGATCTGCTGAAAAACCGCATTTATCAGCGCGGCATCTCGCACTTCGTGACCGGAACCCCGATCGCCGATCTCGATACGCCCGCCGAGCAGATGCTCAAGATTTTCGCCGGAATCGACGGCAGCGACTGCGTGATCCTGACCGAGAACCTGCGCTATGCCGGTGTCCTCTCCGCCTCGTCCCTGTTGAAAATCATCAATGAGAAGCAGCTGAAGACCGCACAGGACCAGAATCCGCTGACCGGCCTGCCGGGCAATCGCTCCATCCGCGACTATGTGCAGGACATCATGCGGGACGGTTCATCGACCCGCTTCTTCTGCTATTGCGACTTCGACAATTTCAAGCCGTTCAACGATCATTACGGCTTCCAGAAGGGCGATCTGGCCATCGGCCTGTTTGCCTCGCTGCTCCGGCATCATTTTGTCGGGGAAGACAAGTTCCTCGGCCATGTCGGCGGCGACGACTTCTTCATCGGGATGAGCGGAGGCAGCCGGGCGGAAATCGAGGAACGGCTGACCGGTCTGTTGAGCGATTTCCGGACCAATGTGCTTGATCTCTATACGCCGGAAGACCGCGCTGCCGGCGCCATCCGCGCCCATGACCGGTCCGGCGGCGAGCGCCATTTTCCGCTCATGCGCTGCAGCATTGCCGTGCTGGAGATTGGCGAAGGTCTCATGCATGCGGATGTCAACCGGGTCAGCGCATCCATCGCGGCGATCAAGGCATCGGCCAAAGCCAATCCGTCCGGACTGGTGTTCAGCAATCTGACAGAGGTTTAACTGGCATTCTGGAAATTGCGGACATTCGACAGGATTTCCTTCGACAGCGCCGCGATCAGTTCGCCGTCGGCGCCCTTGCGCGGAACCAGCACGAATTCCACATCCTCAAGCGCCGGCAGCCGGCCCGCGGGAAGCTCCTGCAAGCCGGCCGGAACCATGCTGCGCGGCTGCACCAGAACGCCCATGCCGGCTCTCGCTGCCGCAATCAGGCCGCTGAGACTGCCGCAGGTGCAGACGATACGCCAGGGAATCTGATGCTTTTCCAGTGTCTCCAGCGCGACGCGGCGGGTGATGCTCGGCGGTGGAAAGGCGATCAGCGGCAATGCCTTCTGCTTTCCAACGAGACGCGCCGGATCACGCGCCAGCCAGACCAGCGGCTCGCGATAGACCAGCTCGCCGCGCGGGTCGCCAAGACGGCGCTTGGCCAGGACCAGATCGATCTCACCCCGGTCCAGCATTTCATAGAGGACACCGCTCAAGGAAACCGTGAGTTCCAGGTCGACGGACGGGTGCGCCCGGCCGAAATCCTCCAGCACGTCAGGAAGACGGCTGGTGACAAAATCTTCGGAAACACCCAGGCGCAGATGACCGCGCAAGCTGTTTTCAGCGAAAAGCGCCTGCACTTCGCCATTGATCGTCAGCATGGTCCGCGCATGGGCAAGCAGCGCCTCGCCATCCGGCGTCAGGGCAAGACGATGCGTATCGCGCTGCACCAGACTGCGGCCGAGCTGCGTCTCCAGCCTCTGGATATGCTGGCTGACGGTTGACTGGCCCAGCCCCAGCTTTTTCGCCGCCAGGGAAAAACTGCCCATCTGCTCCAGCGCGACGAAACTGCGCAATTGCATGAGATCAAGCATATGAAATCCTGAATCATGATAAGTGTTATTCCTTGCATCCTATATCATGATAGTGGATGCTACCGCAAATCTATCGTACCGGAATAACAGCCATGTCCCGTTTCCTGCCTGACAATTTCACCCTGATGCTGGTTGCAACCGTTGTGCTTGCATCGTTTTTCCCCGTCAGCGGCGTGGCCGCCGGTTATTTCGGTCTGGCGACGAAAGTGGCCATCGGGCTTCTGTTTTTCCTGCACGGCGCGCGCCTGTCGCGGGATGTGGTCATTGCCGGGTTTCTGCACTGGAAACTGCATCTGACGATTCTCGCTGCCACCTTCGTGCTGTTCCCGATCTTCGGTCTGGCGGCCGGTGTGCTTGTTCCTACCATCCTGCCGCCGGCTTTTTACACCGGCATTCTGTTTCTGTGCGTTCTGCCGTCAACGGTGCAGTCGTCCATCGCCTTTACATCGATAGCCGGCGGCAATGTTCCCGCCGCCATCTGTTCGGCATCCGCCTCGAATATTTTCGGCATGTTCCTGACCCCGCTTCTGGCTGGCGTGCTGTTTTCCGCCAGCGGCCACGCCGGGTTCTCGCTGGATGCGCTGCAATCCATTCTGCTGCAATTGCTGGCCCCCTTCGTTCTCGGACAGGTGCTGCAGCCATGGATCGGCGATTTCATCCGCAGCAAGAAGAAAATCCTGATGCCGGTGGATCGCGGCTCCATTCTGATGGTTGTTTATCTCGCCTTCAGCGAGTCGGTGAATGAAGGCCTGTGGAAGACCATGTCGCTGCGCGATCTCGGCGTGGTCATTGCCGTCAACATCGTGCTTCTTGCACTGGTCCTGCTCACGACCATGTATGGCAGCCGCTGGCTGGGTTTCTCCAAGGAGGACGAGATCGCCATCACCTTCTGCGGCTCGAAGAAGAGTCTGGCCAGCGGCGTGCCCATTGCCACGGTGATTTTCGCCGGTCAGAACATTGGCAGCATCGTGCTGCCGCTGATGCTGTTCCACCAGATCCAGTTGATGGCCTGTGCGGTCATTGCCCAGCGCTACGCGGATGCGCACAAGAAGCAGGCATCCGAGGCCCCAGTCCAATCCTCCGGGGATAAAAAGGCTGCAACCAGCGCCGCCGGCTAGGCGGCGCGGGTCTCCAGATTCGAACTGGCAACATTACTGCGCGGATGGCTGCGCCGGCACGCGGGATGCGATGGCTTCCATCAGCTTGGCGGCCAGCGTGTCATATTTTTCATCGTAGTGGTGATCGCCCTTCAACTGGATTTTCTGCACCGTGCTGAGCGAGGGGTCATTGCAGGCCGTATCGTCCTCCTGCGTGCCATAGACGCACAGAACCTTTGCCGGCGGCAGTTTGGCAACGGCGGGCGCCACCTCGTTGTCGCCGCCCAGACCCAGCCACGCACCGACCGAGACCTGGAACGGCGTGGTCTCCTCCGTGCCGATCAGCCCGACCATGGCGATACGCTGTTGCAGATGCTCGGGAATGAAGGGCCAGGCGAAGGGCACCGTGTTCGCCCCGAAGGAATAGCCGAGAAGAACCACGGGCAGCTTGCTTGTCGGATCGGCTTTCTTGATGATGCGGCCGATATCCTTGGCGATGTCCTCCGGTTTGCGCACCGACCAGAAGTACCGCAGGGAATCGACACCGACGACGTGCACCCCTTCCTTGGCGATGATGTCGCCGACGGATTTGTCGATATCGCGCCAGCCGCCATCGCCGGAGAAGAAGACAGCGAGATATTTCGCCGGGCCGCTGCTGCTTGGAATATCAACGATCGGCAGGGTATCGGCGGAGGCATCTTCCTTGGCAATTTCCACTGCCGCATCCGCCGCCATCTGCATGCGCTCGGGCTTGCCTGCGGCCAGCTTCTCCTGCGCCTTGAAATAACCGGGGGTCGGCGGACCGGATGGTGCCGGATCGGCCTTTTCCCGCACGATCACCGCCGGATTGGGCAGGTCGGCATCATAGGAATAGCTGTAGCCCTGTCCGGCCACGGGCTCGAAATCCGCCCCCTCGCAGGAGGGCAGCTTGGTGTTGAGCGCAACGGTCGGGTCGAGTGCCACCGCACCCGCAAGGGTTGCCGCCGGTGAATTGGCGACCGAGGCATAGGACATCACGCCGCCTTCGCCAATGCCGATCATCACCGGATGCATATAGGTATCGAGAGAAATCATGCGCTGAGCTTCCTTCGCAATGCCCTCAAGATCGGAGACGAAATAGGTGCATTCGCCCGTATCCTGGTTGAGTTGCTGACGCCACCTTTCCAGATCGACCATCAGGACGAGGAACCCGCGATCGAGCAGCAGCTTGGACAGCGCCTCGTCATCAGCACCGATACCGCCGGTCTGCGACACGAGAATGGCAATACCGGTTGGCTTCATGCGCGGCTGCAGCAGCGGCACCTCGCTCAAGCGTTCGGATGTGACCAGAATGCGTCCGGAGGTCCCGAAACCAAGCCAGGGCATGGTGCGATAGGTGACGGAGAGAATGATGCTGATAATCACAAGCGCAGCAACGAGATACAGATAGGGCCTGCGTAGAAATTTCATCGTTTAAACACCTCGAAGGGGCTGCCGCTTACCAAATTCGTTGCATCGATCAGCGAACGCGGCGTGGCAAGGCCTGGGGGGCAAATCAGATAATAGGGCGTCCATTTCGGCCCGAACTTATCCTTGAACGCGCGCAATCCGTCAAATCGATAAAATTCGGCACCGCGCCGGTAGATGAACGACCCGATGCGGTTCCAGCGGGACGCAAGGTGGCTGTCGGAAAGACCGGACAAGGGTGCAGCACCGAGATTGAACCATTCATAGCCCTCTGCCTTCGCCGCCATCAGCAGATTGGCAAACAGGCCATCCATGATAACGCTTGATGCATCGGGCCGGTGCCGCATCAGATCAACAGCAATTTCCTTCTGCCCCGCGCCGCGCCAGACATTGGCAAAAGCCACGATAGCACCATCCTTGCGCAGGACCGCAATGTCGAAATGCGAGAGATACGCCACTTCGAACGAGCCGAGCGAGAAACGCTTTTCGGAACCTGATTTCATTTCGAGCCAGGCATCCGACACCTCGCGCAGTTCATCCATGACGGCCGGTGTCTGCTCCTTGGGCAGGATTTCAAAGGAGATGCCTTCTTTTTCCAGCCGCCTTGCCGCATAGCGCAGCGGCTGGCGTTTTGAACCCTCCAGCGAAAAATCACGCAGTTCCACGCGCGCCACTTCGCCGAGCTTGAGCGCTGTCAGGCCCATGTCGAGGAACAGCGGCAGGCGTTCCGGTCCGACGCCGTAGAAAACGGTCCGGGCGCCGGTGCGATCCGCCATGTCGCGAAACGCCCACGCAAGCCCCGCAATGACACCGTCATCCCCGCCGACCGGCTCGCCCATCGACACCAGACTGCCGCCGGAGCGGGCAAACATGACAAAGCCGCGCCCCTTGCCATCCATCAAGAACCGTTTGTCGCCCAAGAGTGCCAGCGCATCGGAGGCCCGCGGCGATTGCGCCACCAGATCCGGCACCTCTTCCGGGATGGGTTGCGCCCGCAATTTGCCGCGCCCGACACCGTTGATCACCGTGTTGATGGTGATCGCCGCCAGCAGGGTCAGCAGCAGCACGCTGCCGCGCAGGAAGCGGGATGCCTGCGCATCCCAGGCAAATTCCCACCAGAGCTGGTTGGCATATTCCACATGGCGATAGGCGAAGAAACCGAGCCACAGCACGGCAAAGGCGGTGGTGCCGATACTGGCAAGCCAGCCCCAGGTCAGCTTGAAACTTTCCCCCATCGGCTTGCGGTAAAAGGAATCGCCGAACAGCAGCAGCACGCCCGCCATCAGGGTCAGGGCCAGTGCTTCTTCCCAGTCCAGTCCCTTTGCCAGGGAAAAGACCGCCCCCAGGCTGAAGAGGACAACAGCCATCACCCAGGCGCGCCAGAGCCGCCGCGCCAGTCCCCGCGCCACGATGAGCAGGGCCAGACCGACAAAACTCGCGCCGAGATGCGACATTTCCAAAAACGGCATCGGCACGAAATCCGAGAGCACCTCGAGGCGGCGCGTGAAGTCTGGCGTGACCGAGGAAATCAGCAGGACAATGCCGCCGAGAAAGGCGATACCGGCGGAAAGCGGCGGTATCAGCGTTTCGAACACCCGCACGGCCAGCATGGTCGGCCCGGCAATGAGGTGCCGGCGCCGCAGTATTTCCGAGATGACAAAGCCGATGATGGCGACAAGGAACGGAATGAGCGTGTAGATCGCCCGGTACGCCAGCAAGGCAGCAATCGCGTCGGGATTGGTGCCAATCCCCAGACCGGCAATCATCGTGGCCTCGAACGCGCCGATGCCACCCGGCGCATGACTGATGATGCCAAGGGCCACGGCGACCACATAGATCAGCGCAAAGGCGGCGATGCTCGGCACCGCTCCGTGTGGCATCAGGACATAAAGGGTCGCCGCAGCGGCGGCAACATCGACCAATCCCGCAATGATCTGCAGCATGGCGCCTTGCGACGACGGCAGGCGCACCGACATACGGCCGATGCGCAACGTGCGCTCGCGGCGCGACAGCCAGTAGAGCAGGACCGCCACCGCAAGCAGAATGGACGCACCGATCATCTGGTCAATCACCGGACCGAACGACACGATCCAGGGAATACGCGTGGGATCGATCACCAGCGCAACGGCAATCATGATGGTGAAGGCAAACCAGATGGCCAGCCACGACGTGCCGATGATCCGGCCGATGTCGGCCACATTGATGCCTTCAGCGGCATAGACCCGATAACGCAGCGCCCCGCCGGTCAGCAGCGAGAATCCGAGCGCGTTGGAGATGGCATATCCGGCACCGCCTGCCATGGCGGAGATATAATAGGGCACCCGCTTGGGTGCGATGGTTTCCACCGCCACCACGTCATAGAGCGCAACGGCGGCAAAGCTGACGAAGGTAAAGAACAGCGCCAGCAGCAATGTGCTGTTCGGTATCGCGTGGATGGAATGTTTGACGGCCTTGAACGAAATCTCGCTCGACAAATGCGTCAGCACCAGCAGGCTGAGAACAGCCACGCCAACGCCGAAGAAGGCGAACATCGCCGATTTCGTCCGCTTTCCCCACGGCAGTTTAAGCTGCGAGCGCGCGTTAATTCTCTGCAGCGCTTTCTCGTTGCTATGAACCGGAGACGTGGCAGGGTCCGAAATCAATGCGTCGTCTTTCCAATAGTGCCAAAATCCCCATGACTTTGGCCAGGCGTGATAAGCTATGTAATAATGGCGGCAGTATGCCACAACACGAACGCTCGATTTTGGCCGAGCCAAAATCGAGTGCACTATTGTGTGCTTGTTATTGCATTCTGATGAATTGCGCTACTAGGCCGCTTGATCCAGCGCAAGGTGACGATACGATCCCGGTGCCCTTACTCTTCCGACAGCTGCGGATGGCGGCGTCAGCCCCATCCCTTCGGCAATGGCCGTTGCCACGGAGTTGCTGTTCTGGATCAGGAACGAATAGATGAGGCCGGATGCACGGATGCGCGACGCGACATCCACCGCCGCACGCCATTTTGTGGCGATGGACGTATAATTTCCTTCAAGCAGCAGTGTGGTGCGCGATGTCGGGCGCACATAGAACTCGGGGCAATAGATCAGGTCGCGCTTGGAATAGTCGGTTACCACAGCTGTCAGCCGGCCGCGAATGGCGCAGTAGTTGAAACTGCCGTCCGCATTGGCTGCACCGCCATTGATCTCATAGAGCGGCCTGCCCGTCTCATCGGTCCAAACCACAAAATTATGGCTGGCAATCCCGGCAAAGCGCGGGATCGGATAGGAGCCAAAGAGAATGCGGTGGTTCATAAACGGGTGCTCTGGAGTTCTGGTGAGAGAAAAACAGATTCTTCAATAGACCATTTGATTTCAAAGACAACAGGGACGTTTCTAACAAAAATGTCATGCGGATTTGTTTAGCCGGAACACCATCAATGCACAGACACAAAACTGTCAAACTTGAGCGCCCGCCGGCCCATTTTGGACCGGTTTGACGCTGACCTGCGTGAAACGGATCGAGATATCCCCGCAGATCGGCGTCAAAATTTATTTTTCACTTTTTTGCTGATGCCAACGCGAAAACACTTCCCTTCGCTGGCAAAATTCAGCGGCATGGCGCTTGAGACTAGGGTCAGGACCTAGACGACCCGCGCCCGAATCTCGCCGATACCGTCGACGCCGCCATGCATTTCATCGCCGCGCACGATGGCGCCCACACCGGCAGGCGTTCCGGAAAAGATCAGGTCGCCCGCCTGAAGCGTGAACAGTGTCGAGAGATAGGCGATGGTTTCAGGGACATTCCAGATCAGTTGCCTGAGATCGCCGCGCTGGCGCTCCTGACCGTTCACCGTGAGCCAGATGGCGCCGGAGGACGGATGGCCGATTTTTGCTGCCGGAACGATGTCGGAACAGGGTGCGGACGCTTCGAATGCCTTGGCCACGTCCCACGGGCGTCCCAGCTTCTTGGCTTCCCCCTGCAAGTCGCGCCGCGTCATATCGAGGCCGACCGCATAGCCGAAGACGTGATCAAGCGCATCCCCCACGGCGATATCGGTTCCGCCTTTGCCCAGAGCTACGACCATTTCCATCTCGTAATGGACGTCGCTGGAGCCGCTGGGATAGGGAAAATCGCCATTGCCGGTGACCAGCGCATCCGGATTCTTCTGGAAGAAGAACGGCGGTTCGCGGTTCGGATCATGCCCCATTTCGATGGCGTGATCGGCGTAATTTCGCCCGACGCAATAAATCCGGTGCACGGGAAACAGCTTTTCCGAGCCGGTCACACGCAGAACCGGCTGGGAAACGGGCTGGAAAACAAATTGATCGTTCGGCATTATGGGCCCTTCACATGAGATTGATGACCGGGATCGGATTCGATCTTGGCAAGCTGTTTGGCACGCTACACATGGTGTAGAAGTCAGACAATCGTCCAATGCAATCCGGCATATGCAGCGTCATTGTGCCCTGTAGCAGGAATACCCGGCCATTATGGATCAAAGATTCGTGCGTGAAAAAACAGGCATGGCCCCGGATGACGCGGGGTTGCTGGACGCGGTCCAGCGCGCATGCTTCCAGTATTTCTGGGACGGCGCGCATCCCCATAGCGGGCTTGCCCGCGACCGCACCGGCAAAAATGCCGACCCCAAGAACGATCTTGTTGCCGCAGGGGCAAGCGGTTTTGGTTTCATGGCCATACTGGTGGCAATCGAGCGCGGCTGGATCGAACGGCAGGCGGCTCTCGGCCGTATCGCCACAATGCTGACAGCGCTCGAACAGACCAAGCGCTATCACGGCGTGTTTCCGCATTTCTTCCATGGCAGAGACGGGTCCACCATCCCCTTTTCCAGGCGCGATGACGGCGGTGACCTCGTCGAAACCGCATTCCTGCTGCAGGGTTTGATCTGCGTGCGGCAGTATTTTGCCGCACCGGTCCCGGAAGAAACTGCGCTGCGCGACCGTATCAACCATCTCTGGCACGCTGTCGAATGGACCGCGCACATCAAGCATGACGAAAAGGTCCTGTACTGGCACCACAGCCCCCGCTACCATTTTGCCCGCAATATACCGATCCGCGGCTGGAATGAAGCACTGATCGCCTATGTGCTGGCGGCGGGCGCGCCCAGGCACGGCATAGATGCCGACATCTACCACGAGGGTTTTGCCACCGGCAGCCAGTTCATCAACCGGCGGGATTATTACGGTATCAACCTGCCGCTCGGTCCCGACTATGGCGGGCCGCTGTTCTTCGCGCACTATTCGTTCTGCGGTCTCGATCCGCGCGGACTTTCCGACCGCTACGCCGATTACTGGCAGCAGAACTGCAACCACGCCCGCATCAATTACCAGCACTGCGTCGACAACCCGCACGGCTATCGCGGCTATGGTCCGCACAGTTGGGGGCTGACCTCGAGCCATGGCCCGGCCGGCTATGTCGTCAGCTCCCCTGCCTCGGATTTCGGCCTGATTGCACCCACGGCCGCCCTTTGCAGCCTGCCCTATCTACCCGAGGAGGCCATGCATGCCCTGCGGCATTTTTTCCAGCTTCCCCAAACGAAAATCTGGGGGCGCTTTGGCTTTGTCGATGCGTTCTCACAGACCAGCGGATGGTTTGCCCGCACCTATCTCGGCATCGATCAGGGACCCGTGGTCGCCATGATCGAGAACCATCGCACCGGCCTGTTGTGGAACCTGTTCATGGGTGCGCCCGAAGTTCGGGACGGCTTGCTCAAGCTCGGCTTCTCCAGCCCGCATCTTGCCGTTGCCACGCCGCCTGTTTTGGAACCATTGGGCTGATTGTGCATTGCCACAATCGGAGCAGCCGGCAAGATTCCGGCGGATCGCAGCAGTCATCGGGGAGTATTCATGCAGGTTCACGCCGTTTTCAACCGCGATGGCGGCACCTTCCGCACCATGGACATTGCCGCATTCGCCCTGAAGGCCAAGGACATCTTCGAACAGCATGGGCATGCCTTCCAGAGCGATATCGTGGCCGGCAAGGACATCGTGAAGGCGCTTGAGACGGCCGCCGCGCGGGATCGGGATGGCGTGCTGATGGCCGGCGGCGGTGACGGAACCATCTCCGCCGCGGCTGCCCTCGCCTGGAAGACGGGCGTTCCCCTGGCGGTTCTGCCTGCCGGAACCATGAACCTGTTTGCCCGCTCCCTGAAAATACCGCTTGAGCTGAATGCCGCGCTGGAGAGCCTTGCCAGCGGCGTGATAACCGCAGCCGATATCTCGACCGCCAACGACCGCGCCTTCGTGCATCAGTTCTCCATCGGCTTTCAACCGCGGATGATCAAGCTGCGCAACACGCTCGAATACAATTCCCAGTGGGGCAAACGTCTGGCCAGCATGCGGGCATTCGCCAGGGTGATGGGGCGCCCGCCGCGCTTTGCCGTCCGGCTGACTGTCGATGGTGTACCGGACGAGCGCACGGTCTCGGCCATTTCCGTCTCCAACAACCCCTATGGCCGGGGTCTGATGCCAATCGCCGACAGGCTGGACCAGGGGAAACTTGGCCTGTACATCGCCGAACGGATATCGCTGTCATCCCTTACCAAATTGGCCGCCACCATCCTGATGGGCTCGTGGCGCAACAACAATGACGTCGACGAGATACTGGCCAGGGAAGTCGGCCTGCATTTTCCGCATCTTCATCACCGCAAGAAAGCGACCATCGACGGCGAACTCATCCCGCTGGAGCGCGACGTCATCATCAAGGTACATGCGGGCGCGCTGAAAGTGTTGGTTCCGGCCGAGCCGGCATCCGGGTGAAAAAACAAAAACGGCGTGGCTTTCGCCACGCCGCCTGTATGAAACCTGAAGGCAATCAGCCTTCCTGCTGCTGTGCCTGCTTCTTCTTCGACTTTTTGGCCGGAGCTGCGGTGCCGCCAGCTGCCTTCTTGGCAGCGGCCGCTTCTTCCGCAGCAACCTGATCGGCGCTCTTCGGCATGGTGTCGACGACGGAGCGGACTTTGCCCTTGTCGGTGACGGTGCACAGCGCGTTGCGGATATCGACTTTCAGGGAGACTTCGTTGACGCCGCCACCGACGGCGCGCTCATCCACGGCCTTGATGTTGCTCGCCGAAAGCACGTATTTGCTTGCTGCGGCAGCGATGCACGGCGCCGCAAGTTCCGAACTGACGGGCGGGCGGACGGGAGAGAAGGTTGCGAATGTCGGGCCTGCGCTGGGCTCGCCGGTTGTGGAACATGCGGCAAGAGGAATGAGAACTGCCAGAGGGGCAATCCGGCTTAGAATAGAGGTAGGCAGGCGCATGGCTTTCTCCGCAAAGTCTCGTCGCAGGATGATGTCTGTTTAGGCCGGAAACTATTCGCTTTTACCCATTTGTCTAGTGGCACAATCGCCACAATGGGACTTTATTGCCACAATCCCCAGATCGCGCCTTATGGTGAAACACTGAGCATCCAGTTCAGAACGCCGCGCCAATCCGACATGCGGATGGGCGTTCCGTGGTTGCCTGTCTCGAAACGGACGAAGCGCACCGGATAGCCTTTCGTGGTGCCGCGTATCTTCTGGTAAAACGCTTCCTGGTTATCGATCGCGAACACCGGATCGCGGCTGCCGTGACCAAAGAAAACCGGAATGCGCCGCTTGTAGGCGGGCGAACCGATGAACTTGTCCTCCCACAGGGAACCCAGCATGACCAGGCCGGAAATGTTTTTCGCGGCTTCGGCGTCCTGTGCCAGTCCCCAGCACAGCGAGCCGCCCATGGAACCGCAGGCGACGAACAGCTTTGCCTGCGGCGATTGCGACTTGAAATAGGCAATGAGCCCGGCAACCTGCGCCACACCCTTGTCGCCAAAGTCGCGGAAATCGGGCGTGAGATAGAGCCCGCCATTGAGAACCATCAGGTTCTTGATGCGGTTGAAGTTGCCGCCGAAGGTAAAATCATTCATGCCCTGCTGGCGGTTACCGCCCTGCCCGTGCAGATAGATCGTGATCACGGATGCACCGGGTTCGATTTTCCCGGCGGCCATCACCTTGATCGGCCCGCTGGCGGTGGTCACCACCAGGTCCTTCTGCATCCGCTTGGCGGCAAGATCGATATACCGGCGCTTGACCCGCAGTTCCGGCACCTCGTCGCGGCCATTGATATCGCGCATCTCATTGTAATCGACCACGATGTAGTCGCCGCCGTCGGCCGTCTTCATGATGCCGGGATAGGCAAACAAGTCGTCCTTGAACGGCGCAAGCTGCGCGGCAAGTGTCGCACTGGAAAGACCGATGGCAGCCAGCGCGCCAAGAAAAATAGTCCTGAACAAATGCAAATCCCCTGATTACCGCACCGTTTCCACAATGGTGCCGCCGGCCAGCCGAAGCATATCGGGCGTATCGACGTCAATGGCCGCCGCTTCGCCAAGCTCCACATCAATGACCGGAATATCGCCACGCTCCACCAGATGCCGCGCACCCACATCGCCAGCCAGCGTAAACACCTCGTCAAACAGGAAGCGCGGCAGGATGACGGGATTGCCGCGTTTGCCCTTGAAGGTTGCCCGGACGACCGTTTGCCCGCCGACACCCTGGAATTGCCGGATCATCATTTGCAGATCGGATGCGGACAAGGCAGGCATATCCGCAAGCATGATCATCACACCATCCGATGAGGCCGGAACGTGGCGGATGGCAGCGTGCAGTGACGAGGCAAGCCCGCTGGCATGATCCGTGTTGAGCACAATGTTCACCGGCAGCCCGTCCAGCGCGGCGCTGCATTCCTGCGCCATGTAGCCGAGTACGGCAATCACCGGCTCGCCTCCGGCCTGAACTGCCAGTTCCGCCGAACGGCGGATCAGCGGCACGCCATCGAACGTGGCCAGCAATTTGTTGGCACCGCCCATGCGGCTTGACCGTCCAGCGGCAAGAACGGCTATGGCGACCGCAGGCCTTGGCAGCGGCGGCCTCGGATCCCTTGGCTGCGGCCGGGTCGGAATTTCCATCAGCAGCCCGCCAACGCCCATACCGACAATATCCGCCTTGGTAACCGGAATATCGGCCATAAGCCGGTCGATTACCCAGTCGAAACCGTTTTCCTTCGGGCTGCGGGCGCAGCCGGGCGCGCCGATAACCGGCTTGCCGCCGATTTCGCCCAGCACGAGCAGGTTGCCGGGATCGACGGGCATGCCGACGTGATGAACAATGCCCCCCACATCCCGAATGGCTGCGGGAACCACATCATCCCTGTCGACCACGGCGGATGCGCCGAAAATGATCACCATATCGCTGTTGCGATGCATCTGCCGGATGGAGGCCGCCAGCGCCCCTGCCTCGTGGGCCGGACGCAATTCTCCGATCAGGCTGCCGCCGCTGGCGCTCACGCGTGCATCAACGACCCGTGTCGTCTTGTCGAGCACGGAGGGTTTCACCGAGGTCAGCGTCGTCTGGATCAGGCCGATGCGGGCACCGGAAAAGGCATGAACACCAAAAGCATCACGCTGGTGTGCAAGCGTGGCGATTTCATCCAGAACGGCCTTCGGCACGGCAAAGGGGATGATCTTGATGGTGACAACCATCTGCCCCGGCTCCACCCGCTCGAATGGTTTGAGCGTGGCGATCGTGACCGATGGATCGACCGAATTAATCGCATTGATCAGGGCGGCATCCACCGTAAACAGTCCGGCGGTCTGCGCGTAGCAGTTCACCCGTCCCGTGGAGGCAGGCCCTGCCTGAACGCCGAAGCACTGCAAGGCAGCGGTTATCTGCCGGGCGGCGGCATTTTCCTCGACATCACCGGCGTCAAGGCGCGCCGCCGTGACGTGGGTAACGCCGGCACCGCGCAATTGCGCAATATCGTCCCCGGTCAGGACATGTCCCTTCTTCAGCTTCACGGCGCCCGCATGGGTGGAATGGGCGAGAATGGCACCGATGGCCTGATCAAGCGGTATATCGCCGAAAATCATGCGGTCTTTTCCAGTGTTTGGGCCGTACGCAGCCGGCGCGCCCGGAAGGCCTTGATGACTTCCGCCAGCACCGCGACGGCAATTTCCGCCGGACTTGCCGCACCGATGTCAAGGCCGATCGGCGCGTGGATGCCGGCAATGCTTTGCTCATCAAGGCCGAGCGCCTGCAACCGCTCCACCCGTTTGGCATGGGTTTTGCGGCTGCCGAGTGCACCGACGTAAAAACACCCGGCTCTCAGGGCCTGTTCCAGCGCATAATCGTCAATCTTCGGGTCGTGGGTCACCACGGCAACAGCCGTATAGGCATCGAACGGATGGGTTTTCAGCGCTTCCTGCGGCCATTCAGCCAAAAGCCGTACCTCGGGAAAGCGGTCCGGTGTTGCGAAGGCCGTGCGCGGATCGATGATTTCCATGTCATAGCCCGCAAGCCGTGCCATCGGCGCCAGTGCCTGGCTGATATGCACGGCGCCGATGACCACGAGACGCGGCGGCGGCAGGTGAACATTGAGAAAGAACGACCGGCCGTCCACCGCGGCGACACCGGACTGTCCGGACAGGAATGCCTTCGCGATCACCTCGCCGAGTTGCCCGGCGACGGGATCGCCCTCCCTGATGACCCGGTCACGGCCGTCTCCAAGGTCGGTCAACAGCAGCGCCGCCCTGCGGGCCCGGCGTTCAATATTCAGTTTTTTGAGGCAGTAGGGATCCATGATGCAATCTCAGCCAAGCCGTTCAACATAGACTTTGATGCGGCCGCCGCAGGACAGCCCGACCTGCCAAGCCGTTTCGTCGGCAACGCCAAACTCCAGCAGCCGGGGTTCGCCGGTGGTGATCACGTCCATGGCTTCGGCGATCACCGCCCCCTCGACACAGCCGCCGGAGACCGAGCCTTCAAAATTGCCCTTCGCATCAATGACGAGATGACTGCCGACCGGACGCGGCGCCGATCCCCAGGTTTCGATGACCGTGGCAATAGCAACATCACGGCCATCAGACATCCAGTGCTCGGCGACGAGCAGTGGATCGTGTTCATTTGTGCTTTGCTGTGTCATGCCATGCCTCCCGCACCATTATGCGTATAAGCTGGGTTGCTGGGAAGAACTTTGCAACCAGCGCTTGGGATCATCGCGCTGTTCCGATGGGCGGCTCAACGCCCGGCACAAATCCTCCAGCGCATCGAGATTGTGCACGGCGCGAAAATCATCGACATAGGGCAGCATGGCCCTGACGCCGCGGGCGCGCGGCTCGAAGCCTTCAAAGCGCAGCAGCGGGTTCAGCCAGATCAGGCGGCGGCAGGATTTTGCCAGCCGCTCCATCTCCGCTTCAAGCCCGCTGGTTTCCTCGCGCTCAAGGCCATCGGTAATCAGCAGCACCACCGCACCCTGCCCGAGCACCCGGCGCGACCACTGGCGGTTGAACACACGCAGCGTCTCGCCGATGCGCGTTCCGCCCGACCAGTCCTGTACGGCGCCGGTGCAGTGCGCAATCGCATCGTCCGGGTCGCGGTAACGCAGCGGGCGGGTGATGTTGCTCAGCCGTGTTCCGAAGACAAAACAGTGCACGCGGCGGCGCTTGGCCATCATCGCATGCATGAAATGCAGGAAAATGCGGGTATACTGGCTCATCGAGCCGGAAATATCGGCAAGAACCACCAGGGGCGGGTGTATTTCCCGCCGCGAGCGGAATTTCGGCAGGATGAGATCGCCGCCGGTTTTCAGGCTCGACCGCATCATCGCCCTCGGATCAATGCGGGAGCCCTTCGGATCGGCCCGGAACCGGCGCGTCGCCACTTCATCGACCGGCAGCCGGAGCTGATCCATGGCGCGCCGCGCCTGCGCCAGTTCATCGGCAGTCATCTGGGCGAAATCCTTCGACCGCAGCACTTCCCTGCCGGAAAAGGTAAAACGCGCATCGATATCGATATCCGGCGGCCGCTCTTGCGGCGCGTTGCGGGCAGTGCCCTTGAACAGGGCTTCGGCAACGCGGGCTTCCGCCGCCTTCGGCTTCGGCCGTTCCCGTGCCACGGCAACCGGCGAGAACATCGCCAGCATTTTTTCGATCAGCTCGCGCGACCGCCAATAAAGCCTGAATGCTTCGTCAAAGGTGGCGTGATCCTCGCGCCGGGTGACAAGGACACTGTGCAGCGTCCAGTAAAAATCATCGCGCGAACCGATGCCGCCCGCAAGCACGGCCTCGATGGCGTCCTTGACTGCCGCCGGGCCGACCCGCAAACCGGCCTTGCGCAGGGTTCTGGCAAAATAGACGATATTGTCCGCCAGCCGGCTATCCTGCCGGGCGGTCTGCGGGGAAGAGGCAAATGTCTCCATATCAAGCCGCGTTCAATTCTGCCTTGACCTCGTCGAGGATGCGCCGTCCTTCGCCCGTTGCGATGCGCGCAATATCGTCCTGATATTTGAGCAGCACGCCGATTGTGTCGGAAATGGTTTCCGGATCGAGCGCCAGCTTGTCCATTTCGGTCAGGGCACCCGCCCAGTCGATGGTTTCGGCGACGCCGGGCAGCTTGAAAAGGTCCATGTCGCGCAATTTCTGCACGTAGCGGACAATTTCGGCCGACAACCGCTCATTGGCCGCAGGCACCTTGCGCCGGACGATTTCCAGCTCCCGTTCCGCCGAGGGATAATCCACCCAGTGATAGAGGCAGCGGCGCTTCAGGGCGTCGTGGATTTCACGCGTGCGGTTGGTGGTGATGATGACAATCGGCGGTTCGGCGGCAACAATGGTACCGAGTTCCGGCACCGTCACCTGATAGTCCGACAGAACTTCCAGCAGAAACGCTTCGAAGGCTTCATCGGTCCGGTCCAGCTCATCGATCAGAAACACCGGCGCCCGGCCTGGTTCGCCCGAAAGCGCCTGCAGAACCGGCCGCCGGATCAGGAATTTCTCGGAAAAGACATTGCGCTCGATGGCTGTCTTGTCGGCTATGCCTGTCGCCTCATCCAGCCTGATCTCGATCATCTGCGCGGCGTAATTCCATTCATACACGGCGGAGGAGATATCGAGACCTTCATAGCATTGCAGGCGGATCAGCGGCCGGTCCAGCGTCGTCGCAAGAACCTTGGCAATCTCGGTCTTGCCAACACCGGCTTCGCCTTCAAGAAACAAGGGCCGTTTCATCCGCAGGCTGAGAAACAGCACCGTCGCCAGCGCCCGGTCCGCCACATAGCCGCCGGTTTCAAGCAGTGCCAGCGTCGCGTCGATCGATTGCGGCAATGATGAAACAGTCTGGTCGGCCATGAAATCTCCGTTTTGGACCTATTCCCCTACACCATGATAGGAGCGGTTGAGATAGACAAGCGACTGGCCGCGCTCCCCGGTATTGAGCGCTGTGACCTTGCCATAGATGACATAATGCGTTGCCACCTCATGGGTGGCAATGATGCGGCAATCGAAACTGGCCAATGCATTCATCAGCACCGGCGCGCCGGTTTGCAGCGTTTGCCACTGCCCGAGGGCAAACCGGTCTTCCTGCGGCAAATCCCCCTTGCCGGAAAAGGCCTCGGAAATCGCCCGCTGGCCAGCCGAAAGCACGTTCAGCGCAAAAACCTGATTTTCGATGAAAAGATGATTGAATTCATGCTGCCGGTTCAAACAAACCAGAATGGTGGCCGGATTGTCGGATACGGAACATGCGGCCGAAATGGTGACCCCGCGCCTGCCCGCTGGCCCATCGGTGGTAATGACATGGACCGCTTCCGCAAAATGACTCATGGCATTGCGGAATGCGAGCGGTTCTATTTTCTGATCCTTGGCGATGAGCACAGTTTTATTTCCATTGTCCAAATCATCACTAACGCAACGCGCGCCCGAACTATAGCTGTAGAATATTTTTTCTGCGGCTTGGACTCTTTCCGGCGGAATGCGCCAATATTATCGCGCTATGCTTACCCTTTTATATAGAGCCGGATTGCACAGAGTGAAGGAAACAGTTACCCAAATCGAAAGTTTCGTCATCCGCCATCTCGAAGGTACGGCAATATCGCAATGAATCCGATGATACGAGCCGCAACGCTTGGTCTGTGCCTGTTGAGCAGCAGTGTCGCCTTTGCACAGGATAAGATTGGCGTTATCGCGCCGCTCTCCGGCTCGTTCGCGCGGCTGGGCAATCAGATGGTCGATGGTGCCAATGCCGCGGTTGCCGGCAACAGGCAGGGTCAGGACATCAGCGTGGTGACGGTCGACGACAAATGCGATGCCGCAGGCGGGGCCGCCGCCGCCCGGGAAATGGTGCTGGCCAATGCGACTGTCGTCATCGGTTTTCTCTGCTCGGAATCACTCGAAGCTGCCCTGCCCATCCTCGGGCAGAAGGGCATTGCCGTCATTACACCCGGCGTTCGGGATCTGACGCTGACGGAAATGCGCGCAGATACACCCTATCCGGTGTTCCGCATTGCCTCCTCCGAACGCAATGCCGCGCGCGAGACCGGCGACATACTGGTGAACCTCTGGCGCACCCTGCCCTTTGCCATCATCGATGACGGCACCATTTTCGGCCGCGAGATCGCCGCCACGGTGCGGGGACGCCTCGAGGAAAAAGGCCTGAAGCCGGTGTTTGCCGATACCTACCGCCCCGGCCTCGACAATCAGAATGCACTGGTCGGGCGCCTGAAGCGGGCCGGAGCGACACAGGTCTTCGTCGGCGGTGAGCGGGATGACGTCGCTGCCATCGGCCGCAGCGCCGTGGCGCTTGCCTATCCCCTGACGATCATCGGCGGTGAATCGCTCAAGGCAACGGCGAGCGGCGGTGACCTGTCTACGGGAACGCTGATGATCGCACCGCGCGATCCGGAGACCCTCGAAAGCGCCCGCAACGCCCGCAATGCCATGGAACTCGCCGGCAAGGCGCCCGAAGGCTATGCCATTCCCGCCTACGCCGCAGCGGAAGTCGCCATCCAGCTGCTGACAACCGCGCAGGCCCAGGCCGGTTCGCTATCTGACCTTCTCAAGAACAACGTCTTTGAAACCGCCATCGGCCCCGTGCAGTTCGACGCCCGCGGCGAGCGCATTGCAGATACGTTTCGCCTGCAGCGCTATGATGGAAAACAGTTCGTGCAGGAGACCAATTGATGCCGTTGAAGACAGGGCCGCGCAACCTCATCACCGACGTCGCCGGACTGAGCATCGGCAATGCCGCGGATGCAACCATCAAATCGGGAACCACCGTCATCCTCTGCGACGAACCCGCGACAGCCGCCGTGCAGGTTCTTGGCGGTGCGCCCGGCACCCGGGAAACCGATCTGCTTGAGCCGCACAACACGGTTGAAACCATCAATGCGCTGGTTCTCTCAGGCGGCTCGGCCTTTGGCCTCGATGCCGCGTCGGGCGTACAGGCGGCCCTGCGCGAAAAGCGCATCGGCTTCAAGGTTGGCGGCCAGCGCATTCCGATTGTCCCGGCGGCCATTCTGTTTGACCTGATCAATGGCGGCGACAAGGACTGGGGCCTCTACCCACCCTATCGCGAGCTCGGCTATCAGGCCGTGCAGTCCGCATCGCGCGATTTTGCGCTCGGCAGCACCGGTGCAGGCACGGGCGCGCTGGTCACCGGCCTGAAAGGCGGGCTCGGCTCGGCCTCATCCATCCTGCCGAATGGTGCAACCATGGGCGCGCTGGTGGCCGTCAATGCGCTCGGATCGGTGACCGTTGGGCGCAGCCGCCACTTCTGGGCCGCCCCCTTCGAGATCGGCAATGAGTTTGGCGGACTTGGCCTGCCGCATCCGCTCCCCGCCGATGCGGTGGAGATCAAGACAAAATTCAAGGAAGCGGCAACAGACACCAACACAACCATCGGTGTCATCGCGACCGATCTGCAATTGACCAAGGCGCAAGCCAAGCGTCTCGCCATTGCGGCGCATGATGGCTTTGCCCGCGCCATCTGGCCCTCGCATACGCCATTCGACGGCGATCTGGTGTTTGCCCTTGCCACCGGCACCGCCGGGCGCGCGCCTGAGATCGACGAATTCATCGAATTGTGCGCGGCGGCAGCTTCCACCATGGCACGCGCCGTCGCACGCGGTGTTTTTGCCGCAACAGCGGCTCCAAACGACCTGTTTCCTGTGTGGAACACCCGGCCCTGACGGTTTTCATTGTGCCTTCCGGGCGCGCATGGTAACGGGCGCGCACAACATTTCCACCGGAGAACGCCATGAGCCGCCCGCTTGTCATCGCCCCGTCCATTCTCGCTTCGGACTTTTCGAAGCTCGGTTCGGAAGTCACCACCGTGCTCAAGGCAGGGGCCGACTGGGTGCATATCGACGTCATGGACGGCCATTTCGTGCCGAACATCACCTTCGGTCCCGAAGTGGTGAAGGCGATCCGGCCGCTGACGTCAGCGGTTTTCGACACGCATCTGATGATTTCCCCGTGCGATCCCTATCTCGAAGCCTTTGCCAAGGCGGGCTCAGACATCATCACCATCCATGCCGAGGCCGGACCGCACGCCCATCGCTCGCTGCAGGCCATCCGTGCGCTGGGCAAAAAGGCCGGGATCGCCATCAATCCGGGAACGCCGGAATCTGCCATCGAATACATGCTGAATGACGTCGATCTTATATTGGTCATGACCGTCAACCCCGGCTTTGGCGGACAAAAATTCATTTCCGAGACCCTGGACAAGATCCGCAAGGTCAAGGCGATGATCGGCGACCGCCCGATCGATCTGGAAGTGGATGGCGGGATCACCGCCGATACCGCCGGTCTGGCGGCGCAGGCGGGCGCCAATGCGCTGGTTGCCGGTTCTGCCGTGTTCAAGGGTGGATCGGAAGCAAGCTACCGCGCCAATATCGAATTGATCCGCAACGCAACCGTCAAGGCCTCGTGATGCGCCTTTCCCTCCTGCTTCGCGCGGCCCTCGCCGTTCTGGTCCTGGGTTTTTCGCCAGTGGCGGCACGGGCAGGAGATGTTGCAAAGCTCGACATTCTTGGCTTTTCCAAAGACGGCAAGGTTTTTGCCTTCGAGGAATATGGCGTGCAGGATGGTTCCGGCTTTCCCTACGCCAACCGCTATTACATCGACACGGCGACCGACGCCTTTCTTCCCAAGACGCCGGTACGGGTGCGCCTTGACGATGAAAAGGCCTCGCTCGCGGAAGCGCGTGAAAAGGCCGGCCGCGATGCACAGGGGCTGACCGGGCTTGCCGATACGGAACTGCGCGCCAATGCAGGCGATACGGTCGCAGCCAGCCCGATCACCGAACTGTCGGCCGACAAGTTCAAGGTGACATTCAATCCGCGTCCGGTTTTTCCGCCCATGGACGAGCCGCTGACGGTGAAACTTGAGGAAATCGATGTCCCGCGTCCGGACAAATGCCCGGAACCGGAGATGTACAAAGGCTTTCGCCTGACGATCCAGCAGGGTACATCAGCCGATGTCAGGACGCTGCACGAAGACAAATCCATCCCATCGAGCCGCAACTGCCCGCAAGGCTACAGCATCGGCGCCGTCCAGACCTTCTATCTGGCGGATGGCAAACCAGCCCTCGCCATTCTGATCGCTGTCCGTTCCATCGGCTTTGAAGGCCCCGATTACCGCTGGCTGGCGGTCACCACGCAGCGCTGATTTCCGGTCATTTGCCCTGCCGGGCCGAAAATGGCGCGTTGAGTACCGCGCCTTCGTCTGTTAGAGCAGGTTTCACACTCATCCGCCCACCGATTGCCTATAGGAACACACAATGATCCCGCGTTATTCGCGGCCCGAAATGGTCGCCATCTGGTCCCCGGAAACGAAATTCCGCATCTGGTTCGAAATCGAGGCCTATGCCTGCGATGCGCTGGCGGAACTCGGCGTCATTCCCAAGGAAGCCGCCGCGACAATCTGGGAAAAGGGCGGGGCCGCGACATTCGATATCGACCGCATTGACGAGATCGAGCGCGAGACCAAGCACGACGTCATCGCCTTCCTGACGCATCTGGCTGAGATCGTCGGCCCCGACGCGCGCTTCGTGCATCAGGGCATGACCTCGTCCGACGTGCTCGATACCTGCTTCAATGTCCAGCTGATGCGTGCCAGCGATATTCTGCTGGCCGACCTCGACAAGCTGCTCGCCGCCCTGAAGAAGCGCGCTTTCGAGCACAAGGACACGGTTACCATCGGCCGCAGCCATGGCATCCATGCCGAGCCGACGACGTTCGGCGTCAAGCTGGCACAGGCCTATGCCGAATTCGAACGCTGCCGCACCCGCCTCGTGGCCGCACGCGCCGAGATCGCCACCTGTGCCATTTCCGGCGCAGTCGGCACCTTCGCCAATATCGATCCCTATGTCGAAGAACATGTGGCCAAGTCGCTGGGCATGGAGCCGGAGCCGGTCTCCACGCAGGTCATCCCGCGTGACCGCCATGCCATGTATTTTGCCACGCTCGGCGTCATCGCCTCGTCGGTCGAGCGCCTCTCCGTTGAAATTCGCCACCTGCAGCGCACGGAAGTCCTGGAAGCGGAGGAGTATTTCTCCCCCGGCCAGAAGGGTTCGTCCGCCATGCCGCACAAGCGCAATCCGGTGCTGACGGAAAACATGACCGGCCTCGCCCGCATGGTGCGCGCCTTTGCCTTGCCTGCGATGGAAAATGTGGCGCTCTGGCACGAACGCGACATTTCGCATTCATCCGTCGAGCGCATGATCGGCCCCGACGCGACGATCACGCTTGATTTTGCCCTCGCCCGCATGACCGGCGTCATCGACAAGCTGCTGATCTATCCGGACAACATGTTGAAAAACATGAACAAGTTCCGTGGCCTGATCCACTCCCAGCGTGTTCTGCTTGCCCTCACGCAGGCCGGTGTGTCTCGCGAGGATTCCTACCGCCTCGTCCAGCGCAACGCGATGAAAGTCTGGGAACAGGGCAAGGATTTCCTCGAGGAATTGCTGGCCGATGCGGATGTCCGCGCCGCGCTGCCGGAAGAAACCATCCGCGAGAAATTCGACCTTGGCTATCACACCAAGCATGTCGATACGATTTTCAAGCGCGTGTTCGGCGAAGCTTGAGCATTCCCCCATCGATCAAAAGAAAAGCCCGCGATTTCGCGGGCTTTTTATTGGCAGAAGCCGGTCAGGCCTTTGCCGGCACGATGCGCATGACATTGCCCCAGGGATCGACGATTTCCCGCTCGTCCCGGGCATCGCTCGACACGAATTCGGCCCAGGCAAGACCGGAACGGTCATTGTCCCGCTTGCCAGCGCCCCGGCTCTGCCAGGAATTGGCGGCAACATGGTGATGGTAGCCGCCGGTTGACAGGAACACGGCGCTGCCGCCGAAACCAGCGACGGTCTGCATGCCGAGCTCCCGGTGCCACCACGCCTCCGCATCCCCGGCATTGCCGACCCGCAGATGCAGATGACCGACCATGGCGCCATCGGGCGCACCATTCCATTCCGTCGTATCCGGCTTTAGCTCGCCAAGCAGATTGCCGACATCCAGTGCAGCGGTGCCCATCTCGACCGATGAACCGTTCCATTTCCAGTTCTCATGCGGGCGGTCGGCATAAATCTCGATGCCATTGCCTTCCGGGTCCGTCAGATAGATGGCTTCGCTGACAATATGGTCCGATGCACCGACAATCGGCGTGCGCTGGTCAATGGCGCGCCGCGCCCAACGGGCAAGATCGACCCGGCGCGGCAGCAGAAAAGCCGTGTGATAAAGCCCGGCACTGCGCGGATCGTCGGCACGGATCGCCGCCGCCTGCTCAATCTCGAGCAAAGGCACCTCGCCGGCACCAAGGACAATTGTCTGGCCTTTGCGGGAGAGTTCCCGCAAGCCGACAACCTCGCTGTAATATTTCGACAGCTGATCGGCGTCCTTCGCCTTGATGCCAACTTTTGACACATGGGTCGGGGCCGTCGCTGCAAAGGGAACGCTGCTCATATCTGTCTCCGCGCGGGCTGATCCCGCAATCGCCTGAAAGGCAAGCATACCGGCACCGCCGACAACATCTCTGCGTGTGACCTTCATGTGCACTCCCGGCGATCCACCTGTTACTTATCGCATCTAAAGTCGGCCGTTACGTCAACGGATACAAGCCATGCAGCGGCGAACAGCATGTTCACCATTCGTGAACCATCAAATCCGGATTGTTTACAACTTTGCGCCGTTGCGATCCCGGCATATTTTTCCTAAATGGGGAGCATGAAAGTCCAAGACGCAGATATCCTCATCATTCCCGGTTACACCAATTCCGGTCCCGATCACTGGCAGACACGCTGGGAGGCCAAGCTGTCGACGGCACGGCGCGTCGAGCAGAAGGAATGGTCAAAACCCGTCCTCGCGGACTGGGTGGCCGAGGTGGTCAAATCCGTCAACGAAGCCACCCGCCCGGTTGTCGTCGTCGCGCATTCGCTGGGGGTGCCGACCTTTGTGCACGCCTTGCCGCAGATCGGCGGCAAGGTCAAAGGCGCATTTCTGGTCACGCCGCCTGATGTGTCAAACCCGAAAATCCGGCCAAAGCACCTGATGACATTCGGCCCCTACCCGCGTGAGCCGTTCACATTTCCATCCATCGTCGTTGCCAGCCGCAATGATCACTATTGTGAATATGCTGTCGCAGAAGACCTGGCCGCTGCCTGGGGGTCCCTGTTCATCGACGCCGGTGAATCGGGCCACCTCAATTCCGAATCCGGCCATGGACCCTGGCCGGAAGGCACGATGGTGTTTGCGAAATTTATCTCGCAATTATGATTGAATGGCTGCCAGCAATGTCTGCACACCGAGCTGCAGATAGGCCGTGTCGACGGAAACGGGAACATAGGTGAAACCGAGACCGGTGAACCGCTTTGCAAGCTCCGCATTGGGCGCGTAGATGCCGCAGAGCTTGCCTGCGGCGTGCGCCTTGGCCGCGATTTCCCGCAGCGGTTCGATGATCGCCTGCGATCCGGCATCCACCTCAGCCCCGTTGCTCCAGCCGATGGAAAAATCCGCGGGGCCGACAAAGACGCCGTCAATGCCGTCGACAGCCAGAATGCCGTCCAGCGCGGTAAAGGCGGCACGGGTCTCGATCATCGCGAAAGCCAGCGTCTTGGCATTGACTTCGGTCAGATACCCGCCGGAACCGCCCGCGCCATAGCTTGCCGGACGGCCGCGCAACTGCCCCCACGACCGCTCGCCAACAGGCGGATATTTCATCGACGCCGCAAACCGCCGCGCATCCTCCACTGAATTGATCATCGGCGCGATAATGCCCTCGGCGCCAAAATCCAGCGCCCGGCTTGCCATGTCGAACCGGTCGACGGGAATGCGCACCACCGTGTGCTTGCCTGCGCTCTGGATGATACCGACGCTCTGCAGAACCGATTGCGTATCGAACGGGCCATGCTGCATGTCGAGCATGAAGGCGGTGAAATCCGTCCGGCACAGGGTTTCCATGACCAGCGGATGAGGCAGGTTGCACCAGGCGGAAAAAACCGTTTCTCCCGCCTTCAGACGTGACGCTAGCGACATGATCTCTCCCGGAAATTGTTGCTGATGGCCGACTCAGCTCTGAGTGAAGCAAAAACGGCCGGGATGCACCAACAAAAAACCGCCCCGGAAGGGCGGTTTTTACGAAGACCGATCAGGACAGATCAGGATCCCTGAATCTGGCGGATGGCTTCTTCCAGCATTTCATCCATGGTCCGGCGGATGCGGTGGTCGGATTTATCGACACCTGCCGCATCGAAATCGGCGCGGATCTTGCGGAAAACGTCGTCGTCACCGGCTTCCTGGAAATCCGCCTTGATGACTTCAAGCGCATAGGCTTCCGCATCTTCGCCGGTCTTGCCCAGCTTTTCCGCTGCCCAAAGGCCAATCAGCTTGTTGCGCCGTGCCTCTGCCCGAAAGCGAACTTCCGCGTCGTGCGCATATTTGCTTTCAAAGGCATTTTCGCGATCTTCCATTGTCATCCTCTCTTGCTCCCGCAAAATGAATTGGTCATTCCGGTGAACGATGCCCCCCGGGTCTTGGCAATTTTAGGGCAAGCCCCTGATTGGCATGGCTTCTTAGGTTCATATAACCATTCTGCACGAAATCGGAAGTCTGAAATGAACCACTTCAGTCAAACATGGGTCACATTGTCGTAAAAAGCCCATATAACCCATAAATCCGGGGACCTACATAAAGTATCATTGTAGAATGCTTGCTTTTACGATAGTTAGCGCGCCAACATGATGGCTGTGACCAAGGCCGACCGATAACTCCAATACCAGAGACCTGCAATGAACCGTCGCCGCCGTGTCTACGAAGGCAAAGCCAAAATCCTTTACGAAGGACCCGAGCCAGGAACACTTGTCCAACATTTCAAAGACGACACCACCGTGCTGCATCCAAAGAAGCACGAAGTCATTGATGGCAAAGGTGTTTTGAACAACCGGATTTCCGAGTACATTTTCACCCAGCTCAACCGCATGGGTATTCCGACGCACTTCATCCGCCGCCTCAACATGCGTGAGCAGCTGATCAAGGAAGTCGAAATCATTCCCCTGCAGGTGGTCGTCCGCAACATTGCGGCGGGTTCGCTGGCAAAACGTCTTGGAATCGAAGAGGGCACGGTCCTGCCGCGCTCGATCATCGAATTTTACTACAAAAACGACGTTCTGGACGATCCGATGGTCTCCGAAGAGCACATCACGGCTTTCGGCTGGGCTGCGCCGCAGGAAATCGATGACATCATGGCGCTGGCCATCCGCGTCAACGACTTCCTCAGCGGCCTGTTCCTCGGCGTCGGTATCCAGCTTGTCGATTTCAAGATCGAATGCGGCCGTTTGTGGGAAGGCGATATGATGCGCATTGTCGTCGCCGACGAGTTTTCCCCCGATTCCGCCCGCCTGTGGGACAGCCAGACCAGCGAAAAACTTGATAAGGACCGTTTCCGCCGCGATATGGGCGGTCTGATCGAGGCCTATCAGGAAGTCGCCCGCCGTCTGGGCATCATGAATGAAAATGAACAGTTGCGGCCGACCGGGCCGGTTCTCGTTAAATAATCGCTGATTGAACAATCTCGGAGAAGACGATCGATGAAGGCACGTGTCACTGTAACCTTGAAGAATGGCGTTCTTGACCCCCAGGGCAAGGCAATTGTCGGCGCGCTGGGCAGTCTTGGTTTCGATGGCGTTGCATCCGTACGCCAGGGCAAGATCTTTGATGTGGAGATCGACACCAAGGACCGCGCCGTTGCCGAAGCCAACGTGAAGGCGATGTGCGAAAAGCTGCTCGCCAACACGGTCATCGAAGATTACGCGGTGGAGCTTGTATAGAGCCCTTTCTGACCATATTGGCCTATTCTGACGGAGGCATGTTGCGACAAGATCAAGCAAAGACAGGAAGACCCGCACTCTGCGTGCGGGCGAGTGGCTTTGCGCAGGAATTGGCGCAACAGGCCCCGTCCCTTCGGGTTTCCGGCTGGCGGACACCCGCTTTGTCAGGCGCCTTCGTCCGATGAACCACATCGGCCTCACCACCTTCCGCGCGGATTGCCGCGCCATCCGAGAAACAGAATACGGCCAATATGGCCAGAAAGGGCTCTATCGATGAAATCAGCTGTCGTTCTTCTCCCGGGCCTCAACCGCGACCGTGACATGATTGCGGCGCTGACGAAAATCTCCGGCCAAGCGCCCCAGACGGTCTGGCAGACGGATACGGAAATCCCCGATGTCGATCTGATCGTCATTCCCGGCGGGTTCTCCTATGGCGACTATCTGCGGTGCGGCGCCATTGCCGCGCGCATGCCCGTCATGCAGGCGATCCGCGAAAAGGCCGACAAGGGCGTCATGGTCATGGGCGTGTGCAACGGCTTCCAGATCTTGCAGGAAGCGGGCCTCCTGCCCGGTGCCCTGATGCGCAATGCGTCGCTGAAATTTGTCTGCCGCGAAGTGAAGCTGGAAGTGACCAATGCCAACACCGCCTTCACCCGTGGTTATTCGCATGGCCAGATCGTCCGCTGCCCGGTTGCGCACCATGACGGCAATTTCTTCGCTGACGAAACGACTTTGGCCCGCATCGAGGGCGAAGGCCAGGTGGTTTTCCGCTATGCGGAAGGCACAAATCCGAACGGCGCCATGAATGACATCGCCGGTATCATCAGCGAAAAAGGCAATGTTCTCGGTATGATGCCGCATCCGGAGAACCTGATTGAAGCGGCCCATGGCGGCTCCGATGGCCGCGCCCTGTTTGCGGGCATTCTTGGGATTGCCGCCTGAGTAAAATTCTATACGCTTGAGCCATGCTGTTCCGGCCCGCCATGGGCTGGAACAGCACTCAAACGGAGGAATTGAGAATGAAACTGTATTCGCGGCCGCTCTCCCCCTACTCCTCGATTGTTCGTTGCATCGCCTACTACAAGAAGGCCCCCATCAAGGTCGTAGCGCCGCCGCCGGGTTTTCCGATACCCGAAGAGTTCCGCAGCATTTCCCCGTTCAACCGTATTCCGGTGCTGATTACAGGCTCGGGCCTGACCATCATCGAAGCGACGGTGATCTCCGAATATCTCGAAGAGCATTTTCCCGAGCCGGTCCTGTTGCCGGCAGATTCGCGTGACCGCGCCGTGGTGCGCATGGCCGCCCGTATCGCCGAACTGGAAATCCTCGTTCCCGTCATGGAGCTTTTCGAGCTCGTTCACACCAAATCCAAGGACGACGCACGGATCACCAAACTGTTTGCCAAGCTGGAAGCCGGTTTGCGTGAAATCGAACACCGCATGGGAGATGGCCCCTATGCGCTGGGCAAGCAGATGACCATGGCCGATGCCTGGCTGACGCCGATCCGCTTCCTGTTCAACCATTTCCGGGTGATGACGCGCCGCTCGCGCCTGCTCGAACCTTTTCCGAAATTCGACGCCTATGAGCAACTCATTGTTCAGGATCCGGTGCTATCGCTGGTCTGGTTCGAGATGACGGATGCCTTGAAAGTGTTCCTCGGGGAACTTGAGGCAAGCTGATCAACCGCCCTTGTATCATTGGAGATAGCTGGATGAAAAAGCAGACAATTGGCATGGCCATGATGATTTCGCTCGTGGCGCTTGCCGGATGCCAATCACCCGGCAAACCGGGGCCCGGTTCCCTGGCCTTCGGTTCGGACAAGGCTGCCCTCGCCACCATGGAGAGGGTGGCCCTTGCCGCCAACAATTGCTGGTTCAAGTCGAAGGATTCGGCTTTCAAGCCCTACCATCTCGCACCGGAGCTGAATTCCTATTCCGGCCGGCCGCGCATCCTCGTGGTTCCAGCCGGCAATCCCGGCGGCCGTCCGCTGCTGGTCGTTCATGCGGAAGGCAACCCGGCCAAGGTCGAGGCCTTTGGCCCGCTGATGGGACATTCCATGGGAAATCGCATTGAATCCGACATACGCCGCTGGGCGGCAGGACAACCATCCTGCACCGCGCGCGGCTGAAGAATGACAACGGAAGCCGGTGCGGTATGCACCGGCTTGCAGCCATCACAGTGACAGATAGCGGTCGAGATCGGCCTCAACATGGTCGCGGGTCAAGGCAAGATCCTTGAGCCCTTCGTCGCTCAGCTTGCCGAGCTGAAGCCGCGTGCGCCGTTTCATCAGGGCGCTTTCCACCCACCCGGCAAATTGTGACAGGAAGTCCGGCTGTGAAGCATAGGTCAGCCCCCGGATAGCGGGACGGTTAGGTTCTACAAAAGTCGTACCCATATGCGCCTCCCTGAAACGATTGAATATGTAATATATATGTAAATTACAAAAAATTCATTCAATTTTACTGAGGGCGGGTATCAGCGGACCTGATCGCGGCGGGCAAGGCCGTTCGCACCGGCCTGCCATTGTCCGCGGGGCTGCCGCTGAGCGCTTCAGTCCTGCTCTAGAGCGGTTTGCGGCCATATTGGATCAGTTCTGTTTCCCGGATGGCGAGACAATCCACGCGGAAGGTAGCGAGGCCGATGTTCATCCATCGGACGAAGCTGCCTGACAAAGTGGGTGTCCGCCAGCCGGAAACCCAGCCGTTGGTTTGCTGCGCAAACCAACAAGCTTTCATACTTGCCGGTCGAATTATCCGCATTTCGGCAGAAATGCGGTTCGACCGGAGGGCCGGGTGAATTTGGCCCAATGCCATCGGGCTTCGGCTTCGCCCGATGGAAAGGCATCGGTCTCGCCAAACCCCTCGACCTTGAACCAAATTCCCTCCGGCAGAACGATTCAATATGGTCGCAAACCGCTCTAATCCCAGAAGAAACGGCGCGACTCTCGCAACGCGTCAAACGGCGTCATTCCGATGTCCTTCAGCTGTTCAGCGGAAAGCTCACTCAGATGAATGCGCGTGTTGTGCTTTCGTGCAGCCACGTACAACCATTCCATCATGCGGCGGAACGCCGTCGGATTGTGACCCAATACGCCTGTTGGCACGTCGCGGCGTGCGCGCACTACATCGGAGCATTCTCTTTCAATTGCATCAATTGTACCCATAATATCCATCCTATCGAGCCGAATTGACTCGAATTGCACTGCCAATTGTCTTGAATTGACTCAATTGGAATCGCAATATACATAATTGTCACCATGACAAATTGGCTTCCAGAACTGAAACACGGCAAAGGTCCGCTTTATCTGCAGCTGGCAGAGCGGATTGAATCGGATATTGCGCAAGGCGTGCTTGCACCCGGCACCAAATTGCCTCCGCAGCGCAATCTCGCCTTCGATATCGGGGTGACAATCGGTACGGTCGGCAGGGCGTACAATCTCATCCGCGAGCGCGGGCTTGTCAGCGGCGAAGTGGGCCGCGGCACCTATGTGATTGATCACAAGGAGACGAAGCTGATCGAGCTTCCGCCCGCCCAGCATTCCGAACCCTTCGGCGGCACGCGCAGCGCCATCATTGCGCCCGGCAATATCCGTCTCGACAGCACGGCGGCGATTGATGTCGGGCAATCGGCCGTGATGGACCGTATTCTGCGGGATATCACCCAGTCCTATCCCGGCGAAATTGCCAGCTATTCCCGCACCCTGCCCCCGTCATGGCAATTGGCGGGAAGCCGCTGGCTCGGTTCGGCGGAATGGCGGCCCGACGCCGCCTCGATCGTACCGACGCTCGGCGCCCATTCCGCCATTCTGGCCATTATCGCCGCGGTTACGACGCCGGGCGACCGCATTGCCTTCGAGGATTTGACCTATTGCTCCGCCGCGCGCAGCGTCAATCTGATGGGGCGGCGCAGCATCATCATGAACACCGAGAACGGCAGCGCAACACCGGACGATTTTGAACGGCTCTGCGCCCAGCAGCACCCCAAACTCGTATTTCTGATGCCGTCGCTGCAGAATCCGACGGCGACGACCATGTCCGAGGAACATCGCCGCGCCATTGTCGAGATTGCCCGGCGCTACAATGTCTGGATCATCGAAGACGAGATTTACGGCTCGCTCCTCTGTCTTGACCACGTCAAGTTTGCCGAACTGGCGCCGGAGCGGACCTTCCACATTGGCGGCCTGTCGAAATCCGTCGCTGCCGGCGTGCGCGGCGGCTGGGCCGCCTGCCCGCCGCATCTGGCATCGCGCGTGCTGACGGCCCATAAGATGGTCACCGGCGGCATGCCGTTCCTCATGGCGGAACTCGGCGCGCAACTGGTCAATTCCGGCGAGGCCGACGCCATCCGCGTCAAGGTGCGGGAGGAAACCGCCCGGCGGGAAACACTGGCGCGATCGATCTTTGCCGGTTTCGACCTCAATTCGCATCCCTATTCACCATTCATCTGGGTAAAACTGCCGGAACCATGGCTGTCCGCCACCTTCAAGAGCGCCGCGCTCAATGAGGGCGTCCTCATTGACGACGAGGACGAATTCAAGCCGGGACGGACGGAAAAGACCTTTCACCGGGTGCGGTTCGGCTATTCGGTGCCCGCAACGCTACGTGAAGTAGAAAATGGCCTGTCCATCCTGCGCCGGTTGATGGAAACCGACAATGCGAGCTATGACAGCTATTCCTGAGGAGCAGCAGCACCCATACCGTTTCACCGCTGGACACCACCTGTTGACGAAACGCGGCAAGCGACAATTTTTCCGCGTTAGATGGTGTATTCCCCGTGCAAATTGCTCTAAGAGAACCCAAGAAAAGCGCAATGGAATTGGTATTACCGATGGCTCTCTCCAACACAATCCAGATCACGCCGGAACTCGTTGCTTCGCACGGGCTCAAGCCGGACGAATATCAACGCATTCTCGACCTGATCGGACGTGAACCCAGCTTCACCGAGCTCGGCATCTTCTCGGCCATGTGGAACGAGCATTGCTCCTACAAATCCTCGAAGAAGTGGCTGCGTACCCTGCCGACAACCGGACCGCAGGTCATTCAGGGTCCCGGTGAAAATGCCGGTGTTGTCGATATCGGCGATGGCGACTGCGTTGTCTTCAAGATGGAGAGCCACAACCACCCGTCCTATATCGAGCCCTATCAGGGTGCGGCAACCGGTGTCGGCGGCATTCTGCGCGATGTGTTCACCATGGGCGCCCGGCCGATTGCAGCCATGAATGCACTGCGCTTCGGCGCGCCGTCGCATCCGAAGACGCGCCACCTCGTATCGGGTGTGGTTGAAGGTGTCGGCGGCTACGGCAATTCCTTCGGCGTTCCCACCGTCGGCGGGGAAGTCAATTTCGACGCCCGCTACAACGGCAATATCCTCGTCAATGCTTTTGCCGCCGGCCTTGCCAAGACCAATGCGATCTTCCTGTCCGAAGCCAAGGGCGTCGGCCTTCCCGTTGTCTATCTCGGCGCCAAGACCGGCCGCGATGGCGTCGGCGGCGCCACGATGGCATCGGCTGAATTCGACGAATCGATCGAAGAGAAGCGCCCGACCGTTCAGGTCGGCGATCCCTTCACGGAAAAATGCCTGCTTGAAGCCTCGCTGGAACTGATGGCATCGGGTGCCGTCATCGCCATTCAGGACATGGGCGCCGCAGGCCTCACCTGCTCCGCCGTGGAAATGGGCGCCAAGGGCAATCTCGGCATCCGGCTGAACCTTGATGACGTGCCGGTGCGCGAAGAGCGCATGACCGCCTATGAAATGATGCTGTCGGAAAGCCAGGAGCGCATGCTCATGGTTCTGCGCCCGGAAAAGGAAGCGGAAGCCCAGGCGATCTTCAAGAAATGGGGCCTGGATTTTGCCATCGTCGGTTACACAACCGATGATCTGCGCTTCCGCGTCATCCATCAGGGCGAGGAAGTCGCCAGCCTGCCGATCAAGGACCTTGGTGACCAGGCGCCGGAATATGACCGCCCATGGATGGAACCCGGCAAGCATGCACCGCTGCCCGCTGCCAGCGTTCCCGATGTCGATGATTATGGCGCCGCACTGCTGAAGCTGATCGGTTCGCCCGATCTGTCGTCGCGCCGCTGGGTTTACGAACAATATGACACGCTGATTCAGGGCAATTCGCTGCAGGTTCCCGGCGGCGATGCCGGTGTCGTGCGTGTCGAAGGTCACCGAAGCAAGGCGCTTGCCTTCTCGTCCGACGTCACGCCGCGCTACTGCGAAGCCGACCCCTATGAGGGCGGCAAGCAGGCTGTTGCCGAATGCTGGCGCAACCTGACGGCTGTGGGCGCAGAACCGCTCGCCGCCACCGACAATCTCAATTTCGGCAATCCGGAGCGTCCTGAAATCATGGGACAGCTGGTGAAGGCGATTGGCGGCATCGGCGATGCCTGCCGCGCGCTTGCCTTCCCCATCGTTTCCGGCAACGTATCGCTCTACAATGAGACCAACGGCCAGGCCATCCTGCCCACACCCACCATTGCCGGTGTCGGCCTCATCCCTGACTGGTCGAAGACGGCCAAGATCGGCGGCATGCATGAGCGTGACGTGCTGATCCTCATCGGCGGTGACGGCACCCATCTCGGCCAGTCGGTCTACTTGCGCGACCTGCATGGCCGTGCCGATGGCCCGCCCCCGCCGGTTGACCTCAACATCGAAAAGCGCAATGGCAATTTTGTCCGCTCGGCCATCCGCAATGGTCAGGTCACTGCCTGCCATGATTTGTCTGACGGCGGCCTTGGCATTGCGCTCGCGGAGATGTGCATGGCTGCGGCCAAGGGCGCCAACGTCAATATTGGCGAAGGCCCGGCCCATGCGGTGCTTTTCGGCGAGGATCAGGCGCGTTATCTCATTGCCGTTGCCCCGGATATGGCCAACTTCGTCACGCTCAACGCTGAAGGATCGGGCGTTCCGTTCCGCAAGCTGGGCACTGTCGGCGGCAACACGTTGACGATCGAGGGCCTCGCCTCCATATCAGTAGCAGACCTGACAAAAGCACACGAATCGTGGTTCCCTGACTATATGAGCGGTCAGGACGGCGAAGAAACACAGGCTGCATGATCCTGTCCCGGTAAAGGACAGGCGAAAGTTTGGGAGACAGAACATGGCTATGGACGCGCACGACATCGAGAAAATGATCAAGGACGCCATTCCTGACGCGCAGGTGACCATCCGCGACCTGGCCGGCGATGGTGATCATTATGCCGCGGAAGTCGTCGCCGAGAGTTTTCGCGGCAAGTCGCGCGTTCAGCAGCACCAGATGGTCTATGATGCGCTCAAGGGCAATATGGGCGGCGTCCTGCACGCCCTTGCCCTGCAGACCAGCGCCCCAGAGTAATCACTTCCAATAATCACTTCTTTGCGAACACGGCGAGAATCGGCCCCACGGGGTCGACCCCGCCAATCAGGGTCTTGCGGTTGTTGGCAAGTGCCGAGATCGTCCCGTCGAGAAAGAGCGCGTTGGCGCAATTCAGCCCGTCCCTGAACAGGCGGGCAAAACTTCCCAAGCTCACCGGTTCGATGGATATGGCCAGGACGACCGTATGGGCGTCGCGCACGCCGACGGCATTGCGGATCAGGCGTGATGTGCCGTTCGGCTCGAACCGCGGATGAACCTGCCCGTTGATGACCAGCATTGGCCCCGATTGGGTGGCGATGCGGACGTCGGGCTTTGCAGCATCAAACGCCGCTGTTTCCTGAATGGCGGCAGCGCCATCCTTCCCGATGAAGAAAACCCCGTTCGGCTTCATGTAGAAATTGCCTTCGCCGTCATCGGTCTGTAGTTCCGACGTCTCCCTGCCGTCCTCGACATAGAGGCCGACCGGAGAAAGGTCCTTTTCATACATGCCCGCATTCATCGCCAGGATCGGGCGTATGTCCAGGAGCCGGGATTCCATGAACGTCTTCAGCGATCCATAGGGCTCGCCGTCCTTGCCCGTACGCACCAGATCGATGCGGTGCGAGCGCAGATCGATCTCGCAGACGATGGAATCGACATCCTCGAATGTCATCTTCCGGCAGACATCGGGCAGATCGCCATCGGAGATGTTGACCGGCGGATTGGGTGCAGGCTTGGGTGGGGGTGCCGGGCGCATGAACCAGAAAATTCCTCCCAAAATTGCCAGAACGACGACGCTGACCGCTATAATGATACGAGATGACACAGTGACCAGCCTTGTTTTGCCAGATTTGAAGCGCTATTTGTTTAAACGAGATCAATTTGGACCATTGATGACGATTCGTTGTCATTTGGTATGAAAGGTTGCCGAAATGAGCGGTATCAATGAATTTATCGACAATGAGGTCAAGAGCAACGACGTCGTCCTTTTCATGAAGGGTACGCCGGGCTTTCCGCAGTGCGGCTTTTCAGGCCAGGTCGTGCAAATTCTTGACTACATCGGCGTCGACTACAAAGGCGTGAATATTCTGACATCCAATGAACTGCGTCAGGGTATCAAGGATTATTCCAACTGGCCGACCATCCCTCAGCTTTACGTGAAGGGCGAATTCGTCGGCGGTTGCGACATCATCCGCGAAATGTTCCAGGCAGGCGAGTTGCAAACCCTGCTCAGCGAAAAAGGCATCGCCACCAAGGCGGCCTGACTACGCAACAGTTTCAATCGGTTCCGGGGCAATCCGGAATCATTTTCTCAAGGCGCTGGCTGTTCCAGCGCCTTTGTCTTTGTTTTGCAGGTCTCACAATGGATACCACCACACAAACGTCCGCACCACGCCTCATGGGCATGGGCAAGGTCGAATTCATCGGCATGATGGCCATGCTCATGGCGATCAATGCGCTTGCCATCGACATCATGCTGCCCGGCTTGCAGCAGATCGGCGCGAGCCTTGGTGTGACGAATGAAAACCACCGGCAATATGTGATTTCAGCCTATCTGCTGGGGTTCTCGGTATCGCAGCTGTTCTATGGCCCGCTTTCCGATCGCTTCGGCCGGCGCAAGCCGCTTCTGTTCGGCCTGGTTGTCTACGTCATCGCCGCAGCCAGCGCAGCCTTCGTGCCAAGCTTTGCCTCCCTGCTCCTCTTCCGCCTGATTCAGGGCATCGGTTCGGCCGCCACCCGCGTCATCACCATTTCCATCGTCCGCGACGTCTATGGCGGGCGGCAGATGGCGGAAGTCATGTCGCTGATCATGATGGTCTTCATGATCGTACCCGTCATCGCACCGGGCACGGGCCAGGCCGTGATGCTGTTCGGCGACTGGCACCTGATCTTCATGTTCATGGCCGTCGTGGCGGCGGCTGTGACCGTCTGGATGTATTTCCGCCTGCCGGAAACCTTCGATCCCGCCGACCGGCGTCCGTTTACGCTGGCATCGGTAGCGCAAGGCTTCAAGATCGTTCTGACCAACCGGGTGGCGCTTTGCTATACGCTGGCCAGCGCCTTCCTGTTTGGATCACTGTTCGGCTTCATCAATTCGGCCCAGCAGATCTATATCGGCATCTATGATCTCGGCATCTGGTTCCCGGTGGCGTTTTCATCCATCGCGATCATGATGGCATTTTCGTCCTTCGTGAACTCGCGTTTTGTCGGCCGGTTCGGCATGCGCCGCCTGTCGCATGGCGCGCTCATGGGCTTCCTGACGATCAATACGGCCTGGCTGCTCTTGACCATATTCGGTCCGCATCCGACGCCGTTCCCGATCTACCTCCTGCTCTTCGCCATGGCGATGTTCCAGTTCGGCTGGATCGGCTCGAACTTCAATGCGCTTGCCATGGAGCCGCTCGGCCATGTTGCCGGCACGGCGTCTTCGGTGCTGGGCTTCATGGGGACGGCGGGCGGCGGCGCCATCGGCGCCATCATCGGCCAGTCCTATGACGGGACGACCCTGCCGCTGGTCATGGGCTTCTTCGTCGTTTCGGTGATCGGACTGATGTTCGTGCTGATTGCCGAGAAGGGCAAGCTCTTCCATCCCCATAATCCGCGGGTTTAAGCCCGCGGATTATTCAGACCAAAGCGTCCGGCGCAAATCCTGCCAGTTCGCCTTATCAGGCGCAATCAGCAGGCCGCCGTCCAGATGCCTGGGAAGATAGGCAGAACCATCGAAGCGGGCCGCATGGCCGCCCGCTTCCCGGTGGATGAGAACGCCGGCCAGATGATCCCATGGCATCAGCTTGTTGAAGACGGCGAAGTGCGCATTGCCCGAGGCAATCAGGCGGTATTCATGCGCGGCGCAGCGGAAACCGAACGATGCCTTGCACTTGGCGTGGTTGCGCGCAAGGGTCGAGCGTAGGGGATCGGCCAAAAACTGCCATGAAATGGCCCCCAGCATCTCGCTGACCGCTGTTGGCGGTGCAACAGACACTTTCTGCCTCACATTGAAGGCCGAGCGGATGTGGCTTCCCGCCCCTTTGACGCCGATGATCCAGTCCTTGCCGACGGGATCGTGAATGATCCCGGCCACCGTCTCGCCATTGACCACAACGGCCAGCATCACGCCGAACAGCGGCACGCCCGTGGCAAAATTATAGGTGCCATCCACCGGGTCGATGATAAAAGCCAGCGGCGCGTCCTTCAGCTTGCCGAGCAGCGATGCATCGAGTTCACAGGCTTCCTCGCCCAGCACGAAGGCATCGGGATAGCGCTCGCGCAGCCGCGCGGTGATCACCCGTTCGGCGCTGGTATCGGCTTCCGTTACGAGATCAAGCGCCGAGGTCTTCTGCTTGATATCGCCTGTGCCGAGCTGGCGAAAGCGCGGCATGATTTCCTGAACCGCAACAGCGGCAAGCAGATCACTCAACCAATCGATGTCATTGTCATTAAACTGCACTGGCTTCGGCTCCGTGTGTGACAAGACCGGTGAAATCAAAAATATTGCGGTCGAGAAGATGGCTCGGGCGCGTATTGGCAAGCGCGCGGATCATGATTTCCTTGCGGCCCGGCATGCGCTTTTCGATATCGGTCAGCATCGCCTTCATCATGTTGCGCTGCAGCCCGTCCTGACTGCCGCAGAGATCGCAGGGGATGATGGGAAACTGCATGGCACCGGCAAATTTTTCCAGATCGTCCTCGGCGCAGTAGCTGAGCGGCCGCAGCACCATGACATCGCCCTCATCGTTCAGGAGCTTGGGCGGCATCGCTGCCAGCCTGCCGCCGTGGAAGAGGTTCATGAAGAAGGTTTCAAGAATGTCCTCGCGGTGATGGCCGAGCACCAGCGCCGAACAGCCCTCTTCCCGCGCCACGCGGTAGAGATGGCCGCGCCGCAGCCGCGAACAGAGCGAGCAGTAGGTCTGGTTTTCCTGCACCTTGTCCGTAACGATGGAATAGGTGTCCTTGTATTCGATGCGGTGCTCAATGCCGTTCTTTTTCAGGAAATCCGGCAGGATGTGCTTGGGAAAATTCGGCTGCCCCTAATCGAGATTGCAGGCCAGCAATTCCACCGGCAGCAGGCCCCGCCATTTCAGATCGAGCAGCAGCGCCAGCAGTCCGTAGGAATCCTTGCCGCCGGAAAGCCCGATCAGCCAGCGCTCGCCGGGCTTGACCATGGCAAAATCGTCGATGGCCTGCCGCGTATTGCGCAACAGGCGCTTGCGCAGCTTGTTGAACTCGACACTGGACGGCACCCCGAGAAACATCGGGTGGCAACCGGCGGCATCGGTCAATTCCTGATCGTGAATGGTCATGGTAACACCTCTGGCGCCTTCATTGCCTTGGCCAAAGTCCGAACGCAAGCAATGTTTCATACTGAGGCAAGCCTAAAGTTGAATTGAATGATGTTAACAGGAGTGTCAGATTTTCGCGTCATCAGTTGCAATGCAGCAGGAAGGGAAACCTGATATTCGCCGGGAGATTCCACTCCAGATCCGCAAGTTCGCTCGCGACATGCGTAAGGACGCCACCCTGCCCGAAAATATGCTTTGGCAGGCAATCCGCAACAAGCGCCTGAACGGTTTGAAATTCAAACGGCAGCTGCCATTTGATCGTTATATTCTCGACTTTGTCTGCTTCGAGGCTCGATTGATCATTGAGATTGACGGTAGCCAGCACTCCTGTTCCCAACTTGATAAGCAGCGCGATGCGTACTTTCACCAACGTGGTTTTAAGACTGTCCGCTTCTGGAATGATGAAATTCTGACAAATCTAGACGGCGCATGCGCTCATATTTTGCGTGAAGCCGAAGAGCGGTTGATCGAGTAATCCCCTCACTTGGATTTTCTAAGGATTTAGCGAAGAGGCTAAATCCGAGAAAATCCTTTCTCTCCCGCAAGGGGAGAGATAACCAGCGGCGTCTTATCTCCCCCCTTGCGGGGGAGAAAGCGATTTCAGCATCTTAGCGAGCGCAGCGAAGCTTAAGTGCTAGAAATCGCAAGAGAGGGGATCAGGGAATCGTACCCGCAATACCCATCTACTGCCCGAACACCGACCAGCCCGTCCTTTGCGCCAGCAGTTCCAGCGCAGCTGAACCGAGCAGCGAATTGCCGTTTTCGTTCAGACCCGGCGACCAGGCGGCAATAGACGCCTTGCCGGGAGCGATGGCGAGAATACCGCCACCAACGCCGCTCTTGCCTGGCAGACCAACACGATAGGCGAAATCGCCCGAGCCGTCATAGTGACCGCACATGAGCATCAGCGCATTGATGCGCCGTGCCCGGCCGGATGACACCACACTGCCGCCGCTCAGCGGATTGCGGCCCGCCGAGGCCAGATAAAGCCCCGCATGCGCCAGTTGCCGGCAGGACATGGCGATTGCGCAATGATGGAAGTAGACGCCAAGCACGTGCTCGGCCGGGTGGTTGAGATTGCCGAAGGAGCGCATGAAATTGGCCAGCGCCACATTGCGATAACCCGTATTGGTCTCGGACCGCGCCACGTCGTGGTCGATGGCGATGGTCTCGTCATCGGCGAGATAGCGGATGAACTGAACGATTTCGCCGATTGCCTCCTTCGGCAGGTGCCCGGCCAGCACGACATCGGCCACCGCAATCGCTCCGGCATTGATGAACGGGTTACGCGGCTTGCCCTTCTCCTGTTCGAGCTGGACAATGGAATTGAAGGCATTGCCGGAGGGCTCGCGGCCAACGCGCTTCCACAACCCGTCGCCGATCTTGCCGAGCGCCAGCGTCAGCGTAAAAACCTTGGAAATGCTCTGGATGGAAAAGGACGTGTCCGCATCGCCTGATGTATGCACCTGACCGTCGACGGTGCACAGGGCGAGCCCGAACTGTTTCGGATCGACCGTGGCCAGCTCAGGGATATAGTCCGCCAGCTTGCCCTCGCCGATGCGGCTGGCAAGATCCTGATAGACACTGTCGACGACATCCTGAAGATCGGTCATGTGCGCTCCGGCAAGGGATAAGACAAAAAAAGCCGCCCGGATTTCTCGGGGCGGCTTTTCCTGTACTCAGAACTGATTAACGCGAATAGAATTCGACAACCAGGTTCGGTTCCATCTGTACGGCGTAAGGCACATCGGAGAAGGCCGGAACGCGGGTGTACTTGGCAACCATCTTGTTGTGATCCACTTCGAGATATTCAGGAACATCGCGCTCAGCAAGCTGAACGGCTTCCAGAACGATCACGAGCTGCTTCGACTTTTCGCGCACTTCAATCACGTCACCTGCCTTGCAGATGTAGGACTGGATGTTGACGCGGCGGCCGTTGACGTTGACGTGGCCATGGTTGACGAACTGGCGCGCAGCAAAGATCGTCGGAACGAACTTGGCGCGGTACACCACTGCATCCAGGCGCGACTCAAGCAGGCCGATCAGCTGTTCGCCGGTATCGCCCTTGCGGCGGGCGGCTTCTTCATAGGTCTTGCGGAACTGCTTTTCCGAGATGTCGCCGTAGAAGCCCTTGAGCTTCTGCTTGGCGCGCAGCTGTACGCCGAAATCGGAAAGCTTGCTCTTGCGGCGCTGACCGTGCTGGCCAGGACCATATTCACGACGGTTCACCGGGGACTTCGGACGGCCCCAGATGTTTTCGCCCATACGGCGATCAATTTTATACTTGGACGATTCGCGCTTGCTCATCGCATTTCCTTTCAACCAAACACAAATCGAAGCTTGCGCCCCGATTCAAGGAAACGCGCCCTCCTCTGCCTCCTGTTTTTGAAGACTGACAGAATGATTCACGCACGCTTTGCGAAATCACTCACGGGACACGTCAAATGAAACGCAGAGCTGTTGAGCCCTGCGCTGGGTGGCTTCTAGTGTGAAGGTTTCGTGATGTCAAGCGAGACGGCGCATTTCACGGGTTCATAAAGTTTGAAACCGATCCGGCGCATCAGGCGTTAGGCTAGACGCTTAACAGGAGTGGAGCCGGAAATGACCCTATCCTTACAGCAGTCGCGCTGCTCGACATTCGTCCTTTTATCCCTCACCGCATGTTTTGCAACAACAGCTTTGCTCGGCTCGGCTGACAGTGCCGATGCACGCCAGCGGCGGCATCACAATGCGGCCAGCCGCCCCGCACTTCCAATCACACCGCCCATTCCACTTGCCAAGCCCGATGGTGAAGCTGCACCGGAAACGCCCAAGCCGGAGGAAAAACCCGCGGCGAAACCTGCGGAACAGTTTGGCCCGGATCGTCCAGCGGACGCGAAAACGGATTCAAAGCCGGATGATGAGGACACGGCGGAGAAAGCCGATCCCGCAACGTCGCCCGACCGGGTGTACCAGAATGCCTGTCCGGCGCTGATGAACGGCGATGTCCAGGGTGAAATCGTCCCGCCGCTTGCCGAAGGCACCTGCGGCGAACGCTCGCCGCTCAGGATCACTGCGATCGGCAAGGAGAATCCTGTAAAATTTGCCGCGCCCATCACCACCAATTGCACCATGGCCGGAACGCTCGCCGAATGGATCGGCGATGTGGAGAAAGCCGCGCAAAAATCCTTTGGCGCCGGGATCGAAACCATTGCAACGGGATCCGACTATCAGTGCCGCAAGGTCAACAACGGCAATAAGGGCCGCGTATCGGAACACGCTTTTGCCAATGCGCTGGATATCATGTCATTCAAATTCACCAACGGCAAAACCACGCAGCTCGGCTCCGGCTGGAATGGCACGCCGGAAGAACGGGACTTCTGGCGCTCCATTCACAAGACCAGCTGCGAGCGGTTCATGACCGTCATCGGGCCGGAGGGCGATGCCGCGCATCAGGGCAATATGCATCTTGATCTTGGCTGCCACGGCAAGGCATGCAAGGCGCGCATCTGCCAGTAATGGCGTGCACGCCTTGCGGTTCACTTCTTTGGCTGGACCTTCTGCGGCAGGCCTTTGCGGTCCGTCTCGGCAAAGTCTTCGAGCTGCTTTTCGCTCATCGATTCATACATGCTCTTCGACGCGCCCTTGAGCTGGCTTTTCCGGGTTTTGCCGCGCTTGGCCGACAAGGCGGCCCCTGCAGCCTTCTGCTGCGCCTGGGATTTTGCAGGCATTGTCTGTCTCCCTGTCAATTTCCTACAGGGAAACAACGCGTGTGATGCGGGAGTGTTCCGGAATGCTCAGCTCTGCTGCGCCTCATCGAAAACCGTGCGGGCTTGCCGCAAATGATCGCGGTTCTTCACCGCCCACTCGCCCAAGGCACCGATGGGAACGGCAATTGAATGGCCAATCGGGGTCAGCGCATAGGTGACCTCCGGCGGCGATGCCGGCTTGACGGTACGCGATACCAGACCGTCGCGCTCCAGCGAACGCAGCGTGACCGTCAGCATGCGCTGCGAAATCCCCTCCACCATGCGGCGCAGCACGTTGAAGCGGCGCGGACCGTCCTGAAGGTTGATGATCACCAGAAGGCTCCAGCTGTCGCCGACAATATCGAGCACTTCCCGCATCGGGCAACTGCCTGCACCGTCGGTGACCATCGCGGCCGAGGTTGACAGCAGCGGCACGTCGCCATCGGGTTTGGCATGTATACTCATCGGATAGATCTCCAGTGTTTCCGGGCCGGTTACCTCAGTGTTCCCTGAAACGGAAAAAGTGCGTTCTTCACAGGGCGCCACTTCTAGCATAGATGGTTATTAATAGTAACCAGAAAACAAACCGTACCCAGCAATTCAGGAAATCGAAAAATGAAAATCGCACTGATCGGCGCCACCGGCTTCGTTGGCAAGGAACTTCTGCAGGAAGCCGTCTCGCGCGGCCATAGCGTGACAGCTCTCGTTCGCAATCCCGGCAAGGTGGAACAGCGCGAAGGCGTCAAGGCAGTCAAGGCGGATGTGCTCGATGCCGCCGATCTCACTGAAAAGCTGAAAGGTCACGACATTGTACTCTCTGCCTACAATCCGGGCTGGGGCGAACCTGATATTCAGGCCATTCATGTCAAGGCAAGCAAGGCAATCACGGAGGTGGCCAAGCAGGCAGGCGTCAAGCGCCTGATCGTCATTGGCGGCGCCGGCAGCCTGTTGAATCAGGAAGGCAAGCAATTTGTCGATGGCCCTGATTTTCCTGCCGAATATCGCGAAGGTGCCCTCGGCGCCCGCCAGGCGCTCAACGACCTGAAGACGGAAAATAGTCTGGACTGGAGCTTTGTCTCTCCGCCGTTCGCCCTCGTGCCGGGCGCGCGCACCGGTACCTACCGGCTTGGCAAGGACAATCCCATATTCAACGCCGAGGGCCACAGCACCATCAGCGTGGCTGATCTTGCCGTCGCCATTCTTGATGAAGCCGAAGCAGGCAAGCACATCCGGCAGCGCTTCACCGTCGGATACTGATATCCGATGGCCTAACGACACAGCCGCCCCATCCGGGGCGGTTTCCTTTTGGTGCCTCGGCAACCCGAATGTGCGTTCTTCACAAGCCGCCAGCCCGCGCTTACCTAAACAGCAACACAGGACATGAAGGTGAAGATCATGGAACTCGGCATCTACACATTTGCGGGCATGAGCCCAGACCCGGCGAGCGGCGTTGCCATCGACGCGCACCAGCGCATGCAGAACCTTCTGGAAGAGATGGAACTGGCCGATCAGGTTGGCCTCGATGTGTTTGGCATCGGCGAGCATCACCGCCCGGATTTCGTCATTTCCACGCCCGCCGTGGTTCTTGCCGCCGGTGCGGCGCGCACCAAAAACATCCGGCTGACCAGCGCGGTCACGGTTCTGAGCTCGGAGGATCCGGTTCGCGTGTTCCAGGAATATGCGACGCTCGACCTGATTTCCTCGGGCCGTGCGGAAATCATGGCGGGACGCGGCTCATTCATCGAGTCCTTTCCCCTGTTCGGTTATGACCTGAATGATTACGACGCGCTGTTCACTGAAAAGCTCGATCTCCTGTTGAAACTGCGCGCCAGCGAACGCGTGACCTGGAAAGGCAATCTGCGTGCGCCGATCAACAATCTCGGCGTTTATCCGCGGCCGCTGCAGAATCCGCTGCCCGTATGGATTGCCGTCGGCGGCACCCCTGCCTCGGTCATCCGCGCCGGTACGCTCGGCCTGCCGCTCGCTGTAGCCATTATCGGCGGCGAGCCGCATCGCTTTGCACCGCTGGTCGATCTTTACCGCGAAGCCGGGGCCAAGGCCGGTCATGCGCCTGAAACGCTGAAAGTCAGCATCAACTCGCATGGCTATGTCGCCGAGACATCGCAGGCCGCCGCGGACGGTTACTGGCCATCCTATGAGGTGGTGATGAACAAGATCGGCCGTGAGCGCGGCTGGCCGCCAAGCAACCGGGCGCAGTTCGAAGCGGGCCGCACCCCGCGCGGTGCCCTTCTGGTCGGCTCGCCGCAGGAGGTCATCGACAAGATCATGCTGCAGCACAGCTACTTCAAGCATGACCGTTTTCTGCTGCAGATTGATCTGGGCAGCCTGCCGCACAAAAACACGCTGAAAGCCATCGAACTGTTCGGCACAAAGGTTGCCCCGATCATCCGCAAGGAACTTGGCCAGCCCGTGAAGACGGAAGAAACGGCATTGGCATAGTCAGCGACGGCGGGGCTTCGGTCCCTTCGGTCCCGCCGGTCACTGAAGATCAAACGGTGGCCAGCCCGAAACCTTGCATAAGGCGCCGGGTGGAAAAGTCGGGATTGCCCGAGGTGAACACGGCGATGTCGTCGCCATGCTCCGGCTCGCTGCCCGCTCCGTTGGGCTTGAGCAGCGACAGGGCGCGGCGGGCAATCGCTTCGGCCGGATCGAGCCAGTCCACCGGCCACGGGGCAAGACGGCGGAACACATTGGCCAGAAACGGATAATGCGTGCAGGCCAGAACAACGATATCGGTGCGCTTGCCATCCATTTCGACAAAGCAGGGCGCAATTTCCGCCGCGATCGCCGCATCGTCCAAGTGGTCGCCGCGGATATGCGCTTCCGCCATGCGCGCCAGGTTCTGGCTGCCGACGAGCCGCACATGGCATTTCGTGGCAAAAGACTGGATGAGATCGCGCGTATAGGCACGCTTGACCGTGCCCGGCGTTGCCAGCACCGTGATAAGGCCCGACGAGGTGCGCTCTGCCGCCGGTTTGATGGCGGGAACGGTGCCGACAAAGGGCACCGCCGGAAAAGCCCGGCGCAGATCATCCAGCACCAGCGTTGACGCCGTATTGCAGGGAATGATGACAATCTCCGGATCATAAGTGGCAATGAAGCCCTCGAACAGGCCGAGAATGCGGGCGCGCAACGGCTCTTCGTCCCAGTCGCCATAGGGAAAACCGGCATCGTCGGCGATATAGACAAAACGCCGGTCCGGGATGAGGACCCGCGCCTCGCGCAGGACGGTCAAGCCGCCAATGCCGCTGTCAAACGCAATGATCGGCCGGTCCGCTGCGTCATTCATCGCCTGGTATGTCCTCGCGTCCCGCTGGCTTGGCCGCCGTTTTGTCAGGCGCCGGCTTTTCCCGCTTGCGCCCTTCCGGTGCACCGGAGCCGCGCGGCGTCTTCGGGCTGAAATAGTCCAGCGAAACAACCACGCCGCGCAACAGCCTCAGTTCCGAGTCGGAAAAGCCCGCGCGGGTCAGAACGCCGCGCAGATTGTTGACCATGATCTCTTTGCGCGCCATGGGGCGGAAATAGCCGCGCGCCTGCAAGGCATCCTCCAGATGATTGAAAAAGCCCTGCAGCTGTTCCTTCGGCGCGGGTTCCAGTTCGGGACCGCGGAAAGCCGTGTCCGTCTCCTTCTCCAACCCGGACTTCATCCACTCATAGGACATGAGCAAAACCGCCTGTGCGATGTTCAGCGACGAGAATGCCGGATTGACCGGAAATGTCACCAGCTCATCGGCGAGGCTGACTTCGTCATTATTGAGGCCGAAACGCTCGCGGCCGAAAAGAATCCCGGTCTTCTCGCCTCTATTGAAGCGCTGGCGCAGCGTCTGGCCCGCCTCGACGGGTCCGCGCACCTGCTTGAACGCGTCGCGTTCGCGTGCCGTCGTCGCGTAGACGAAGTGCAGGTCCTCGATAGCCGACGGCAGATCGTCGTAGACCTTTGCCGCATCGATGATGTGATCGGCCCGGCTTGCGGCGGAGCGCGCCTTGTCGTTGGGAAATTCCTCGCGCGGCTTGACGAGGCGCAGTTCCGCCAGCCCGAAATTGGCCATGGCCCGCGCCACCATGCCGATATTCTCCGGCAATTGCGGCTCGACCAGGATGATCGCCGGCCCTTCGGCAATGAGTGTGCGCTGTCTGTCTGTACCTGCCATGATCAATCCATTGTGAATGCCGCCCTCATACAACGCGTTTTTTCAGCGGGCAATCGTGCATCGGGCCTGTGCCCGGTTCATATTCGGCCAAGATTGCGATTAAACACTTAAAGCCAGTCTTTGCGTTCTGGTTTGCGAGTGCTATAGGGGCGCGAACCCTCAATGAAAACCGATGCTGGCATTCCCAGACCAGTAATAAAGAGGCTGATTATTCATGGCAAAGATCAAGGTTGCAAACCCGGTTGTCGAACTTGACGGCGACGAGATGACCCGCATCATCTGGCAGCACATCAAAGACAAGCTGATCCATCCCTATCTCGACATCGACCTGAAATATTACGATCTGGGCATCGAACATCGCGATGCGACCGACGATCAGGTGACCATCGACGCGGCCAATGCAATCAAGCAGTATGGCGTTGGCGTCAAATGCGCCACCATCACCCCGGACGAACAGCGCGTTGAGGAATTCGGCCTCAAGAAGATGTGGAAGTCGCCCAACGGCACCATCCGCAACATTCTCGGCGGCGTCATCTTCCGCGAACCGATCATTGCCAAGAACGTTCCCCGTCTGGTTCCAGGCTGGACCCAGCCGATCATCGTCGGCCGCCATGCCTTCGGCGACCAGTACCGCGCCACCGATTTCCGCTTCCCCGGCAAGGGCAAGCTGTCGATCAAGTTTGTCGGCGAAGACGGCAAGACCATCGAACATGACGTCTATGATGCGCCGAGCGCCGGCGTCGCCATGGCCATGTACAATCTGGATGATTCCATCCGCGACTTTGCCCGCGCCTCGCTCAACTATGCCTATAACCGCGGCGTTCCCTGCTATCTCTCAACCAAGAACACCATCCTCAAGGCCTATGACGGCCGCTTCAAGGACATCTTCCAGGAAGTATTCGACGCCGAATTCAAGGACAAGTTCGCCGAGAAGAAGATCACCTACGAACATCGCCTGATCGATGACATGGTCGCCTCGGCGCTGAAATGGTCCGGCGGCTATGTCTGGGCCTGCAAGAACTATGACGGCGACGTGCAGTCCGACATCGTGGCGCAGGGCTTTGGCTCGCTCGGCCTGATGACCTCCGTGCTGATGACGCCGGATGGCCAGACGGTGGAAGCGGAAGCCGCCCACGGCACCGTGACACGCCACTACCGCCAGCACCAGAAGGGCGAGGAAACCTCGACCAACTCCATCGCCTCGATCTTTGCCTGGACGCGTGGCCTTGCCCATCGCGCCAAGCTTGACGGCAACACCGAACTCGACCGCTTTGCCAACACGCTGGAAAAGGTCTGCGTCGACACGGTCGAAGCCGGTTACATGACCAAGGATCTGGCACTGCTGATCGGTCCCGACCAGCCCTGGCTGTCCACCACGGGTTTCCTCGACAAGATCGACGAAAACCTGCGCAAGGCCATGGGCGCCTGATCAGGGCCACCTGATCGCGGGACTGCCTGATCGGGCATCGCCCCACCATATACGACAAGCCCCGGTTCGCCGGGGCTTTTCTTTGACCGGCTGGCTCTCACGCCGGTCCCTCCTCATTGACCCGGCTTATGCTCCGGCGATACCGCAGCCGGGGTCTGTGGGCACTATTCGTCGTCTGCAATGCCGTCGTCTTCGGCAGGCGCCGGCGCTTTTACCACTGGCGCTTTGTTTGCGGCAGCGGGCGGCAGTTTCATGCTCGATTTGAGATCCAACACCCTGCGGAAGGCATGGGCCGGAATCCTGCCGACAATTTTCCCCGCCTTGCCCGCGAGTTCGAAGTCGAGCCCTTTCGTGGCAGCGGCAACAAAATCCGCCTCGTCCATGGCCACCACGCCGGTTTCCTCGCGGGTGGGCAGGCAGGGCCGAAAGAAGCAAGCGCCCCGTCTGCTGACCCCCTTTTCGAACTGCATCTGCCGGCCATAGCTCCAGGCCTCGGAAAAATGGCTCTTGCGCGGGCCGGTATAAAACGTCTTGAAACCGTATCCCACGGTGGTCGAATAGTAGGGCTGCGCGTTCAGCGACATGAACAAATCCAGATAGGCCAGGACATCAGGCCCAAAGGCCGTGTCGCTGCGCATATGAACATCCTTGACGACCGTCGAGGTCTGGCAGGAAACAAGCAGCATCGCGGCGAACAGAAGAACCGGTATTGTCTTCACGATAGTTCTCGAAATGAATGACTAAAAACAACTTTTGAAAATGAAAACCAAAACGTAGTAAAAATACCGGAAAATCAATCTCTTGCCCACTCCGCAATTAGTATGAGCAGGCGGCATTTCCGGCCGCATCACCCGCGGCCGGAAATACAATGCTTATCTTAGCCGGCGAGCGCGTCGCGCACGGCAGCCACGGCAGCTTCGGCCCTGGAGCCGTCGGGTCCGCCGGCCTGCGCCATGTCGGGACGGCCGCCGCCGCCGGCACCACCAAGCGCCGCGGAGGCGACCTTGACCAGATCGACGGCGCTGAACCTGCCGACGAGATCATCGGTAACGCCAACGACCGCGCTGGCCTTGCCATCTTCCGAAACGCCAATGAACGTCACGATGCCGGAGCCGACGGTTTTTTTGGCATCGTCGGCCAGCGGCTTCAGATCGCGCGGATTGACGCCGGTGACCACCTTGCCGATGAAGCCGACACCATTGACCGTTTCGGACGGTGCTGCGCCATTGCCGGAGCCGCCAAGCGCCAATTGCTTGCGCGCCTCGGTGAGCTCGCGTTCCAGCTTGCGGCGCTCATCCAGCAATGCCGTCACACGCGCCAGCGCGTCGGCAGGCGTGGACTTCAACACGCCGGCAATCGCCTTGACCCGGTCGTCCTGCTCTTCGAGGTAGCGGCGCGCGGCTTCGCCGGTCAGCGCCTCCATGCGGCGCACACCCGCCGCCACGGCGCTTTCCGAGACAATGCGGATCAGGCCGATATCGCCGGTGGCGCGCACATGCGTGCCGCCGCACAATTCCGTCGAATAGCTCTTACCCGATTTCTCGCCGTGCAGCGCCGTGCCCATGGAAACCACGCGCACTTCATCGCCATACTTCTCGCCGAACAACGCCATGGCGCCTTCCGCGATAGCATCGTCGACCGCCATCAGGCGGGTGCTGACCGGTGCGTTCTGCAGGACGATTTCGTTGGCAAGGTCTTCGATGACGGCCAGTTCCTTGTCCGAAATCGGCTTCGGATGGGAAAAATCGAAACGCAGGCGATCCGGCGCAACGAGCGAGCCCTTCTGCGCCACGTGGGTGCCGAGGGTTTCGCGCAGCGCCTCATGCAGCAGGTGCGTCGCCGAGTGGTTGGAGCGGATGCGCGTGCGGCGTGCGCTGTCGACGGTCAGCTCCACCGGCACGCCAAGCTTCACCGTGCCCTTGAGCACCTTGCCCAGATGCACGAACACGCCGTCATTCTTCTTCTGCGTGTCGGTGACAACAACAGTAAAGCCGTCACCCGAAATGATGCCGGTATCGCCCTGCTGGCCGCCGGACTCGCCATAGAACGGCGTCTGGTTGACCACGAGGGCAACGGCCTCGCCTTCCCCGGCGCTGTCCACCTGCGCACCGTCCCGCACCAGCGCGGTGATGACGCCTTCGGCCTTTTCCGTCTCATAACCGAGGAATTCGGTGGCGCCGACCTTGTCGCGCACCGCAAACCAGACCGTTTCGGTCGCCGCGTCGCCGGAGCCGGACCAATGGGCGCGGGCTTCCGCTTTCTGCCGCTCCATGGCCGCGGCAAAGGCATCCGTGTCAACCGCAATGCCGCGCTGGCGCAACGCATCCTGGGTCAGATCCAGCGGAAAACCGAAGGTGTCATAGAGTTTGAACGCGGTTTCGCCATCGAGACGGTCGCCCTCGCCAAGACCTTCCGTGGCATCGCTGAGCAGGCCGAGGCCGCGATCCAGCGTCTTGCGGAAGCGGGTTTCCTCGAGCTTCAGCGTTTCAGAAATCAGCGATTCCGCCCGGATCAGCTCCGGATAGGCCTGGCCCATCTCGCGGATAAGCGCCGGCAGCAGGCGCCACATCAGCGGCTCCCTGGCACCCAGCAGCTGCGCATGGCGCATGGCGCGGCGCATGATGCGGCGCAGCACATAGCCGCGGCCTTCATTCGACGGCAGCACGCCATCGGCAATGAGGAAACTGGACGAACGCAGGTGATCGGCGATCACCCGGTGGCTGGCGCGGAACTTTCCTTCCGCCTTGACGCCGGTCGCGTCTTCCGACGCGCGGATGAGCGCCCGGAACAGGTCGATATCGTAATTGTCATGCTCGCCCTGCAGCACGGCTGCCAGGCGTTCCAGCCCCATGCCCGTATCGATCGACGGGCGCGGCAACTCGATGCGCTCTTCCTTGGTGATCTGCTCGAACTGCATGAAGACGAGGTTCCAGATCTCGATGAAGCGGTCGCCGTCCTCGTTGGCGCTGCCGGGAGGGCCGCCCCAGATGTCTTCGCCGTGATCGTAGAAAATTTCCGAGCACGGGCCGCACGGGCCGGTATCGCCCATCGCCCAGAAATTGTCGCTGGTGGCGATGCGGATGATGCGGTCATCGGACAGACCGGCAATCTTCTTCCAGAATCCGGCAGCCGCATCGTCCGTATGGTAGACGGTGACGAGCAGCTTGTTCCTGTCGAGACCATACTCCTTGGTGATCAGGTTCCAGGCGAGGCTGATCGCCTCCTCCTTGAAATAGTCACCGAAGGAGAAATTGCCGAGCATCTCAAAAAACGTATGGTGCCGCGCCGTATAGCCGACATTGTCGAGGTCATTGTGCTTGCCGCCGGCGCGCACGCATTTCTGCGATGTGGTCGCGCGGCTGTAGGGCCGCTGCTCCAGACCGGTGAAAACGTTCTTGAACTGCACCATGCCGGCATTGGTGAACATCAGCGTCGGGTCGTTGCGCGGCACGAGCGGGCTCGACGCCACGATCTCATGGCCGTTCTTCTTGAAATAGTTCAGAAATGTCGACCGGATTTCGTTGACGCCACTCATGTGCATTGCCTTCTGACTTGTCTCTAACCAAAGCGAAATAGGCCCTTTCTGCAACAAAGGGCGGAACGCAACGCTTGTAGCGATGCGACCGCGGCCTGTCCAGAAAATCCCTGTGATAATGGGCCTTGCTTATGAACAGCACAGCCTTTGAATACGCGCACTCTCCCTCATACCCAGCTTGTCGAAGCACGCACGGCCGCTCTGCGTGCTTCGACAAGCTCAGCATGAGGGAAGTCAGAGCTCTGCATGAGGGAAGTCAGAGCTCTGCATGAGGGAGGTCTGCTCCATATGTGGGAAGGTAGCGCTGCGTGCGGTGAAGCACAGTCTCGGCACGAGGGACGGTCTTGCAGCGTGAGAGCATTGTAAAAGAAAAACCCGCATCCGGCGGCCGGATGCGGGTGATGAAGCGCAGACCAGAACGGTCCGTCCTTAGGAGATCAGCCTTCGGCGGCCTCGGGTCCGTCATTGTCCTCGATATCGTCCGGGCCCTTGTCCAGCATCTGCTCGGCAATCAGACCGGCATTCTGGCGCAGGACCAGCTCAATTTCATTGGCGACTTCCGGATTGTCCCTGAGGAACAGTTTCGCGTTGTCGCGGCCCTGCCCCAGACGCTGGGAGTTGTAGGAGAACCACGAACCGGACTTTTCGACGATACCCGCCTTGACGCCCAGATCGACCAGCTCGCCCGTCTTGGAAACGCCTTCGCCATACATGATGTCGAATTCGACCTGCTTGAAGGGCGGTGCCAGCTTGTTCTTGACCACCTTGACGCGGGTCTGGTTACCGACCACCTCGTCACGCTCCTTCAGCGCACCGATGCGGCGGATGTCGAGGCGCACCGAAGCATAGAATTTCAGCGCATTGCCGCCCGTCGTGGTTTCAGGTGAACCGAACATCACGCCGATCTTCATGCGGATCTGGTTGATGAAGATGACCATGCAATTGGAGCGGGAGATGGATGCGGTCAGCTTGCGCAGCGCCTGGCTCATCAAGCGGGCCTGCAGGCCGGGGAGAGAATCGCCCATCTCACCTTCGATTTCCGCACGCGGGGTCAAGGCAGCAACGGAATCGACCACCAGAACATCGATCGCACCGGACCGGACCAGCGTATCGGTGATCTCCAGCGCCTGTTCGCCGGTATCGGGCTGCGAGATCAGAAGGTTCTCCAGATCCACGCCCAGCTTGCGGGCATAGACCGGGTCCAGCGCATGCTCGGCGTCGACAAAGGCGCAGATGCCGCCCTTCTTCTGGGCTTCGGCAATCGTATGCAGCGCCAGGGTTGTCTTACCGGAGCTTTCCGGCCCGTAAATCTCGACAATACGGCCTTTCGGCAGACCGCCGACGCCGAGGGCTATATCCAGGGAAAGCGAGCCGGTCGACACCGTCTCAATTTCCACCACCTGCTCATTGCGTCCAAGCCGCATGATCGAACCCTTACCAAAGGCTCTCTCGATCTGTGACAATGCCGCATCCAGCGCTTTCGTTTTATCCACCGAATTACCCTCAACTAACCGCAAAGAATTTTGAGCCATGTTACACTACCCCTGTGCTATCCATGAAGCCCGGATGCTCCGGCCTTTGAAGATATTTGTATCTGTTTTGTTCTCATTTGGCAATATGCACAAGCCATTGAAAAGCAACAATAACACAAAAATGTTCTTAAAATGTTCCGGAGTTGACCCGTTTGCGCTTGTCCACATGTTCCTCGTGCCTGGACAGCGGGAACGGGAAAACGGCGGCCGCCGGATTCGAATCGTTGCGGCGATTGCGTCAGGGCCGCAGGCAATCTAGAGAAGAAAAAGACCAAGTGTCTTGCAACCGATCATTTTGTTCAGCAAAAGCCACCAACCATGACTCAGGATTACACACCGCTGCTGTTTGCTGTCGGCGGCGCCCATATGGACCGGCGCGGCCAGAGCAGCGTTCCCTTCATTCCCGGCGCGTCCAACCCCGGCATCATGCGCGAAGAGCCCGGCGGCGGCGTCTTCAATGCACTGCGCCTTGCCGTGCGGCGCGGCGTACGGGCTGAAATGCTGTCGGTGCGCGGCGGCGACCGGGTTGGCGATGTCATCGGCGCGGCCTTTGAGGCCGCCGGAATCACAGACAGTTCCGCCGTGTTCATCGACCGGGCAACGCCGAGCTATACGGCGATTCTCGATGAGCAGGGTGACGTGGTTGCGGCCATTGCCGACATGGCGCTGTATGAACTTGCCCTGCCCCGGCAGCTCAGGCGACGCAAGGTGCGCGATTCGATTGAAGCGGCCGATGCGGTTTTCGGCGATGCCAACCTGCCATCCGAAGCGTTGCAAAAACTGGCAGAGCTGGCTGGCGGCAAGCCGCTCTATGCGCTGGCGATTTCCCCGGCCAAGGCGGTACGGCTGCGGCCGGTGCTCGGCAATCTCGCCTGCCTGTTCCTCAACCGGCGCGAAGCCTTCGCGCTGACGGGGCTCGGCGCCGATGCCAGCCTGCCCGCTCTGCACCGCGCCCTGATGGCGGAGGGGCTGCAGGCGGCCGTTGTCAGCAATGGCGGCCAGGCTGCGCTGGCCTATTCGAGCGCAGGCGCATTTTCCCTTTTGCCGCCCGAACTGAGCGGCATTGCCGACGTCACCGGTGCGGGTGATGCGCTGGCGGGCGGCACCATATCGGCGCTGATGCGCGGCCTGCCCCTCACGGACGCCGTGCGCGAAGGCTTTGCCGCCTCGGCGCTGACGCTGCAAACCCATTCGGCAACGCCGGTCTTCACATCCAGGATTTTCGACGCGGCACTTGCGGCCATACCGGCAGCCATGCCGCTCGCCTGAGCCAACGGCCAGACATGACAAAGGAAAGAACCATGACCACAACAGCCCTCAACCCGTTCACCGACATTGCACCGGAGGTGCAGAAAGCGCTTGCCGCCGGGCAGCCGGTGGTGGCTCTGGAAAGCACGATCATCACCCACGGCATGCCCTATCCGGACAACAGCCGCATGGCCGCCGATGTCGAGACGATCATCCGCGATGGCGGCGCCGTCCCGGCGACCATCGCCATCATCGATGGCCGCCTGAAGATCGGCATTTCGGCTGAAGAACGCGAGGCGCTGGCGCAGGTCAAGGGCGCCATGAAGCTGTCGCGCGCCGATCTGGCGTTTGCGCTGTCGGAAGGCCGCACCGGCGGCACCACCGTTGCCGCCACCATGCTGGCCGCGCACATGGCGGGCATCAAGGTATTTGCCACGGGCGGCATTGGCGGCGTGCACATGGGCGCGGAGACCAGTTTCGACATATCCGCCGATCTGGAAGAACTGGGCCGCACCCCGGTCATCGTCGTTTCGGCGGGTGCCAAGGCGATTCTGGATATTGAAAAGACGCTGGAAGTGCTTGAAACCAAAGGCGTACCCGTCGTCGTGCATGGGGCGGATATTCTGCCGGCCTTCTGGTCGCGCCAGTCGCATCTCAAGGCCCCCTTGCGCCTCGACACGCCCGAAGCCATTGCCAAATTCCAGGCAACGCGCAGCGCCATCGGCGTCAATGGCGGCATGCTGATCGCCAACCCCATTCCGCTGGAAAGCGAAATTCCGGCCGGCATCATGGGCGGATACATCCGCGAAGCGCTGGCGCGCGCCACAAAAAATGGCATCACGGGCAAGGCCGTGACGCCATATCTTCTGTCGGAAATCCTCGATATCACCAAGGGTGAAAGCCTGAAGGCCAATATCGCCCTGGTGGAAAACAATGCACGCCTTGCGGCGCGCATTGCCGTTGCATTGGCCAATATCAGGTAAGCGGCGAAATCTGCAGTTCGACGCGGCGATTCTGCGACCGGCCGGCTTCCGAATTGTTGGAGGCAATCGGCCGGTCCATGCCGAGGCCGCGAACGGAGAAACGCCGGTTGTCGATGCCCTGCTGCGTCAGATAGTTCGAAACCGACAGCGCGCGGCGCTCGGACAGGAGCTGATTGTATTTTTGGCCGCCGACATTGTCCGTATGGCCATAGACATCGATAATGCTCCGGTCGAACTTGCGCAGCACCACCGCGACTGAATTCAACGTTGCGTAGAACTGCGGCTTCACCGCGTCCTGGTCCGTGGCGAACGTGATGTTCGACGGCATGTTCAGGATGATCTGATCGCCATTGCGCGTCACCGACACGCCCGTTCCCTGCAATTGGGCGCGCAGTTCCGCTTCCTGCCGGTCCATGTAATTGCCGGCCATGCCACCGGCCAGCGCGCCGATACCGGCACCGATCAGCGCGGCATTGCGGCCGGATTTGCCGCCGCCGCCAACCGCAAGACCGCCCAGTGCGCCAACCGCTGCACCGATCGCCGCGCCACCTGCTGTATTCGATATTTTTTGCTCGCCCGTATAAGGATCGGTCGTGGTGCAACCGGCCAAAAACGTCGCGGCAAGACAGCCGATGGCAAACTTCTTGATCATGGAATCAGGTCCCCGTTGGAAATGCTGCGAAATATAGCATCGAATACGGCAAAATATGGAAAAGAACCGGCTAAATCAGCCGTAGTCGCGCCATTGTCAGCGCATCGACATACCGCCCGTGCTTGAAGGCATAATCCCGGTGCAGGCCTTCCCGCTCAAAGCCGCATTTTTCGTAGAGACCGATGGCTTTGACATTGTCGGCATGCACCATCAATTCCAGGCGCCGGATGTTGAGCCAGTTGTCCGCCGCATCGATCAGGGCAAGCAGCAACGCCTTGCCGATGCCGCGCCCGGTGAAATCATCGTGCACGCCGAGCCCGAGATGCGCGCTATGGGCCCGCCTGCCATCGGCGCGATGCAGACCCGCATGGCCGACGACCTGTTGATCGATCTCGGCAACGATGCTTGTCGTCCCCGCACCCAGGTTCTCGAGCCATTTGCGGGTCTGTTCCGCACTTTGAAAGGGCAAGCGCAACGTACCGGCGCGAAAGCCGGGTAAATTGGTCATTGCGTTGATCTGTTCAAAATCGGCAACGCGCGCCGCCCGGATCGAAAATGCGCCGTCGCGGGATAATGATAAGGGCTGGTCTTGCATCTGGCTCTCCATTTGTTCGAGGAGAGCGAAGGTCAGACCCTGCTCGCCTCCTGGCAGGGTCTGGTGAAGGATCGCGTCGGCGTCAGCGCAATAGCTCTCCACCACCCCTGAGAAGGAGTGCGGTGTACAGCATCACGATATTCGAACGACGGGTCATGCCGCTATCTTTCACCACGCGATCAGTGATTTCAAGAGAGTTTTTGATTCAAAACCTGACCCTGTTCAAAAATTTTGACCGATATGCCGGGCGGAATTCGTTTGCGCCGCCGGTCTTATTCCAACATGCTTCGTCGCACCCGAACGACACCGACAGGATTTCGCATGACTGAGACCTCACAATCACCCGTAGCAATCATCACCGGCGGCGGACGCGGCATGGGCGCAGGCATCGCCCGCGAGCTGCATGCCAGAGGCTACAAGCTGGGGCTGATGTCACCTTCCGGCAGCGCCATCGAGCTGGCAGCGGAACTGGGCGCGATCGGCATCAAGGGTTCGGCTGCAGAGGCCAAGGACCTGGAAACGCTGGTCGCCAGGACAGCGGAAGCCTATGGGCGCATCGACGCCGTGGTCAACCACACCGGCCACCCGCCGAAGGGGGACCTCATCGACATCACCGACGAGAAGTGGGCGCTCGGCAATGATCTGATGGTGCTGAGCGTTGTGCGCATGGCGCGGCTCGTCACGCCCTATATGCTCAAACAAGGCAAAGGCTCCTGGGTGAACATCACCACCTTTGCCGCCTTCGAGCCAAGTCTCGTCTTCCCGGTGTCCTGCGCCTATCGCGCCGCCGTTGGCGCCTATACAAAACTCTACGCCGATCGCTACGCCGCCGACAATATCCGCATGAATGCGGTGCTGCCAGGCTTTATCGACAGCCTCGATCATAAGCCGGGCACCGAGAGCGGTATCCCGATGAAGCGCCTCGGCACCATGAGCGAGATCGCCAAGACAACCGCGTTCCTGCTGTCGGACGATGCGGGCTATATCACCGGGCAGAACATTCGCGTGGATGGCGGGATCACCAAGCACGTCTAGACATTCTTCTCCATCAGGTTGACGCCGAGGGATTCGCGCAGATGCCTCTGGCCGTTCGGCGTCACGGATACGGCGCGCGTGCCGTCGACGCGCCGGATCCAGCCCTTGTCGAAGCAGTGGCTGCACAATGCAGCGCCGATGGCACCGGCCAGATGCGGGCGCCGTTCGCTCCAGTCAAGGCAGGGGCGGCACAGGACACGGCCCTTCTTCTGGTGGATCACACCGACATCCATGCCAAGCCTGTCAAAGAGCGACAGGCCGCTATCCGTCAGTTCGCCCGCATCGAGTCCGAGTTCCAGATGCCCGGCCCCGACGAGCGCATCGGTGATCGACACGCCCAGCTTTCCCGCCAGATGGTCATAGCAGGTGCGCCCCGCCCTTAATGCCGCGTCGCGCGGCCCGGTGCGCACCGTCTTGCCGCCCGCGGCAGGCGCGGCAATCTGCATGATGCTTTCAATCATCTGCGCAACCGCTGGCGATGCCAGCCGGTGATAGCGGTGCCTGCCCTGCTTTTCCACCTGCAGAAGCCCGGCCTCCGTCATGCGCGTGAGATGGCTGCTGGCCGTCTGGGCCGTAATCCCGGCAAGCTGTGCCAGTTCCCCCGCTGTCAGCGCCCGGCCATCCATCAGGCCGGTCAGCATGCTGGCGCGGCCGGGATCTCCGGCCAGCGCGGCGATTTCAGCAAATCTGGCAGTGTTCGACATGGCGCTCTTCCGTGGCTGTTCAGGGCCGATACTGGCCTATCCGCGGCAAGAATGCTTCGAAAACGCCCGAAGTATCAAGGGCGCTTCTATTCGCTTTCCAGCATGTCCTTGACCGATGTCGCCAACTGCTTCAGCGAGAAGGGTTTTGGCAGGAAACCGAACTTGGCATCTTCCGGCAGGTTGCGGGCAAAGGCGTCTTCCGCATAGCCGGACACGAAGATGAACTTGATATCCCCGTATTCCTTGCGCAGTTCGCGCAGCAGCGTCGGGCCGTCCATCTCCGGCATGACAACGTCGGACACGATGATATCGACCTTGCCGTCCAGTTCCTTCATCACTTCAAGCGCTTCGACGCCGCTGGAAGCCTCGTGCACCGTGTAGCCGCGCGATTGCAGCGCCCGGACACCGCCCATGCGCACCGCGTCCTCGTCCTCGACGAGGAGAACCGTTGCGGAGCCGGAAAGATCGGTGGCCTTCTCGACCTTCTTTTCCTTCTTCGGCGCTTCAACCGCAACCACTTCGCCCGCCGCGTTGAGGACCGGTGCCTCCACATGGCGCGGCAGGAAGATGCGGAATGTGGTGCCCTTGCCAAGCTCGGATTCGCAATGGATCGAACCGCCGGTCTGCTTGATGATGCCATAGACCATGGAGAGACCGAGACCGGTGCCCTTGCCGACTTCCTTGGTGGTGAAGAACGGTTCGAAAATCTTCTCGATGACCTCGGGCGGCATGCCGGTGCCGCTGTCCTGCACCTCGACCAGAACATAGTCGCCCGGCAGGAGATCGCGGTAGTTCAGCGCGGCGCTTTCGCTCTCGCCGATATTGCGGGTGCGGATGGTCAGATCGCCGCCTTCCGGCATGGCATCGCGCGCATTGACGGTGAGATTGACCACCACCTGCTCGAACTGGCCAAGATCGGCGCGCACCGGCCACAGGTCACGGCCGTGCTCGATCTTGAGGTTGACCTGCGTCCCCGCAAGCCGTGTCAGCAGCATGCGCACATCGGCAATGACATCGGTCAGGTCAAGCACTTCCGGCCGCAAAGTCTGGCGGCGCGAGAATGCCAGGAGCTGCCGCACCAGCGATGCCGCGCGGTTGGCGTTCTGCTTGATGTTCATGATGTCGGCAAAGGACGGGTCGGACGCCCGGTGATTGGTAAGCAGAAGGTCGGACGACATGATGATCGCCGTCAGCACATTGTTGAAGTCGTGGGCGATACCACCCGCAAGCTGGCCGACGGCCTGCATCTTCTGGCTCTGCGCCATGGTGGCTTCAAGCGCCTTCTGTTCGGTGGTCTCCACGACGGAAACGATGGCAGCCTCCTCGGCGCCCTCTTCCGAACCGGCATCGAAGACCGGACTGATATAGAAGCGCAGATGGCGCTCCTCATGGCCGGGAATGACCGTATCGACGGGCGAAATCTCCGCCTTGCCGGCAAAGGCTGCGGCCAGCGCCCGGTCGAAAGCTTCCCTGTCGCGCTCGTGCACGACGGTTTCGAGCGGCGCGCGCCGGTCGATGGCATCGCGGTCCACCACGGGCGAAAACAGGCCGAGGAAGCGCGCATTGGTGCGCAGGATCTTGCCTGAAGCATCGACGGCGGCAATCGCCATGGATGCCGAATTGAAAAAGCGGGTGAACCGCACTTCGGCGGCGCGCAGCGCGGCGGAATTGTCTTCGCCCTCGGCGCGGTTGAGCACGATTGTCCGGGTCGGGCCGCGCTTGCCGTCGCGCTGTGCCTGCACACGGTGATAGAAGCGCACGGCGAGGCTCTGGCCGTTCGCCTTGGCCAGATCGAGGTCGATCACTGTGTTGCGGCTGGTGCCCGGCTCTGTCTTCACCGCATTGATCAGCGCCATGCCATTGCCTGCAACGATATCGCGGACGGTCATGGAACCCGGCGTAAACTTGGTCAGGTCAATGCCGAGCCATTCGGCCAGTGTCGCATTGATATAGATGATGCGCCCGTCGGGATCGGCGGAGAAGAAACCCGCCGGGGCATGATCGAGGTGATCGATGGCCTCTTGAATATCCTGGAAGTAGCGCTCCTGCTCGGCGCGCTCGGCGGAAATATCGGCGATCTGCCAGGCGAAAACCGGCGCTGTCTGCCCCGGAATACCCGCAACGGCGCGGGCTTTCACGCGGTACCAGGTCGGGATCGGCTCGCGGGCCGGATCGAGCGGGCGTGACAGACGCAGTTCTTCCTGGCCGGAAATCCCGTCCCGCACCGCATTGGCCAGGCGGTAGATCGGGTCGGAAGCGGCGCTTTCGCTGGAAAGGATGTGCTCGATCGCCCGCACATCGCTGGAATTGGTCACGCCCGTCAGCTGGGCATAGGCGCGATTGGCGTAGACAATGCGCCCTTTCTGATCGGCAACAACCGTACCCTCGGGAAACGTATCGACAAAGGCGCGCGTCAGTTCATCGCTGGTGCCGCGCGGTGTGAACTGGATGACATTGATGGCTGAACCGAAGAGATAGAACACGCCGGTCATCGCCAGCGTGCCGAGCAATCCCAGCAGGAACTGCTGCCCCAGCTGATCGCGGTAGATGAAATAAAGGATGGAAACGCCGACGAGCACAATGCCGAGAATGACAAGGCGCAAGGCGGCCCTCGTCGACTTTGTGTTGGCAATGATCGGTTCTGGATAAAGATCGTTGTTCGTCTCTTGAGACATCCGTCTCAAACCCCTTCTTTTCATCGCGGATTCTGCCCGGGCAGGCCACAATATTTTGAACCGGCTGAGGTCCGTATGACCAATGCTGGTTCCGAATCGTTTGGATCATATCTTTGATGCCGTATAAACCCCAAGCGTGCAGAACCAGCCATTATTCCACGGTTTCGCACGGCAATTGCGGCACAAGATCGGCAGGACCAGCCGATAGCCACAGGCCAGACCATGCATCAGGGTTGCAGCAGGCAAAAGCTCGCACTAGTGTCGCATCTCCGGGTTCCATGTCGGGGGACGTGCGTTTTCGCCCGGAGAATGTAAAGGAGAGTTCGTCATGCATAATTGGCTGGTCGCTGTCGTCGGCGAAACCGCTGCCCCGATTGTCGGGTTCATCCTTCTTTTCGCACTGGTCATTGTCCTTCTGCTGCTCGTCTTTGCTGTCCTGCGCCGTGTCACCGGCGGCACCTTCGTCGCGGGCGGGCGCAACCGCCAGGTCCGCCTGTCGGTGACCGATGCTGCCGCTGTCGACAACCGCCGCCGCCTGGTTCTGGTGCGGCGTGACGATGTGGAACATCTGATCCTGATCGGCGGTCCCAGCGATCTGGTGATCGAGCAGAACATCCGGCAGTTTGCCAAGCCGCAGTCGCGCGTCGAACCCGCTGCCACCATCGCTCCGGCCGATACCGAGCCGAAAGCCGAGCCACGGCCGGTCGAGGCACCCCGCCCGCAAACCGTCGCTCCCGCCCGCGTTTCACCGCCCGTCACGCCACTCAGCCGGCCCGCCGCTCCGGCGCAGTTCAGGCCAAGGCGATATTTTTGCGCTTAACGCTTGTAGCTCAGCAGCCGCAAAATGATGAAGCACGGGACAACCAC